>JBBSDY010000141.1:0-8036 GCA_038240245.1 Polyangiales bacterium | reverse complement strand
GATCCCGACTCGGGCGCGCGCAACGTGGGTTGCTACCGCATGCAGCGCCTTGGCCCTCGCGAGACAGCCATGCACTGGCAGGTGCACAAGACCGGCGCCCGTCATTATCGCCGGGCGCGCGAGCTCGGCATGAAGCGACTCGAGGTGGCGGTGGCGCTGGGTGGCGATCCCGCCCTCACCTATGCAGCGACGGCTCCCCTCCCCGATGGTCTCGACGAGTTCATGCTCGCCGGCTTTTTGCGCAAGCAGGCGGTGAAGCTCGTCGACTGCACCAGCGTGAACCTCGAGGTGCCCGATGACTCCGACTTCGTGCTCGAGGGGTATGTCGATCCCAGCGAGCCGATGTGTGACGAGGGGCCGTTCGGCGATCACACCGGCTACTACACCCCCGTCACGCCGTGCCCGATCTTTCACGTGACCGCGCTGACCCACCGTCGCGACGCCGTGTACCCGGCCACCATCGTCGGTCCGCCCCCCATGGAGGATGCCTGGCTCGGCAAAGCGACCGAACGGATCTTCTTGCCGATGCTCCGCATGCTCTTTCCGGAGATCGTCGACATGAACCTGCCCGTCGAGGGTGCGTTCCACAACCTCGTGCTGGTGAGCATCAAGAAGCAGTACCCGTTCCACGCTGCGCGCGTCGCCCACGGGCTGTGGGGTGCGGGTCAGATGATGTTCTCCAAGGTCATCGTGGTGTTCGACGACGACGTCGATGTTCAAAACATCCCCGAGGTCGTCTGGCGAGGCCTCGCCAACCTCGATCCCAAGCGCGATCTGTCGTTCGTCGACGGCCCCATCGATCAGCTCGACCACGGCGCCAACCAGTCGCTCTTCGGCGGGAAGATCTGCATCGACGCGACCCGAAAGTGGAAAGAAGAGGGCTACCAGCGCGACTGGCCCGAGGTGTGCCGTTTTTCCGCCGAGACGACGGCACGGGCCGACGCGCTCCTGCACGAGCTCGGCATCGGCGCCGACATGGGTCGCTCGCGGGTGAACAACGGACCGGTCGCGGCAGCCGCTCACCGCCTGCGCGACGTGCTCGAGAAGATCGCCAACGCAGCCGAAATCCTCGGGCCACCACCGAAAGGATGACAAGCCGTAATGAGCGACGCTCCCATCGCCGAGATCTCCGCGCGAAGCGGCGCCGAGCGAGCGCACGGCGACGCGGTGCGCAGCATGTTCGATCGCATCGCCGGTCGCTACGATCTGATGAACAGGTTGTTGTCGGGCGGCATCGACGTCGCCTGGCGCAAGTCGGCGGTGAGCGAGCTGGGCGCTGCGCCCGGGGGCGCGCTCCTCGATCTCTGCGCCGGCACGCTCGATCTGGCGGCGCTCCTCGAAAAGACCTACCCCCTTCGCCGCGTGGTAGCCGCCGATTTCTCGGCGGCCATGCTCGCCAAGGGCCGCTCACGCGGCATCGCGCCGCGCAGCGAGACCGTCGTCGCCGATGCGACGGCGCTTCCCTTCGACGACGCCTCGTTCGCGGGGATCGTCTGTGGCTTCGGAATGCGCAACGTGGCCGATCTGGCCAAGGCCCTCGGCGAGGCGCGACGCGTGCTGGCTCCCGGCGGCATTCTGGTGGTGCTCGAGTTCTTCCGCCCCGAGAAGCTCGCCACGCGTGCCTTTCATTCGCTCTACGCCCGCGGGGTCATCCCGGTCCTAGGTCGCGCGGTCGCGCGCGAAGAGGACGCCTACCGGTACCTCGTCGAATCGATGCGCGGGTTCGAAACGCGCACCGCCTTCGAGGCGCTCGTGCGCCAGGCCGGGTTTCAGGCGGTCTCGGGCAGGGATCTCCTGCTGGGGATCGCGTCGATCGTTCGCGGCGAGGCGGCCCGATGACCATCAAGAAAATCGTCATCGGCGTCACTGGCGCATCGGGTGCGCCCTACGCGCGGCGCCTCATCACGGTGCTCCGCGATCGCGCGCGCGATCACCACGACGTCGAGATCGGCTGTGTGCTCAGCCGTACGGCGCGCTCGGTCTGGCCGCTCGAGTGCGGTGGCGCCCCCGAGGACCTCGATGTCCCCATCTATCCCGAATCGAGCTACGCCGCCCCCTTCGCAAGTGGCAGTGCCGGGTGGCAGGCCATGGTCGTCGTTCCGTGCTCGATGGGGACCTTGGGGCGGATCGCGCACGGGACCAGCGATTCACTTTTGACCCGCGCCGCGGACGTGATGCTGAAAGAGCGTCGCACCCTCATCGTCGTTCCCCGCGAAACGCCCATGTCGCTGATTCACCTCGAAAACATGGTCAGCCTCGCGCGCGCTGGGGCGCTGATCATGCCGGCCTGTCCGTCTTTCTATGGGCAACCCAAGACGCTCGCCGATGCCCTCGACACCGTCGTGGGCCGCATTCTCGATCAGCTCGGCGTGGAGCACGCGCTTCTCGCCCGCTGGGGCGCGGGCAACAAGGACAGGGGGGGTAAGGAGCAGCCATGACGTCGAAGCTCGTTACCCGCGCGCTGGAGCAAGAGGGCCTGTCCTCGATTCTCGAGGCGCGCGAACGCGGACAGGTTGCCAGTGACGCCGAAACGCTCGAGGCTCTCGGGCGAGCGGACGTGCTCGTGCTCGGCGCCGCCGCCGACATCGCGCGACGGCGCGAATGCAGCGACGAGGCGCGGATCTACGTTCCCTCTCCTCCCGCCCAGACGACATCGCTCGTCGTCATCGACGCGCGCGAGGCCCTGCGCGGCACCGCGCTCCTGCGCAAGATCGCCACCTTGCGTCTGCAAGGGCCTCTCGGGGCGCGCATCGTCGTCGACTGGGGAGCCATGGGTCTCGAAATCGGACAGATCGCGCTGTCCTTTGGAGCGACCGATCTGGCCGGCCCCATGGCCTCGCGACGGGGTCTGCCCATGCTCGACGCCGAGGATCAGAAAAAGCTCGTCAAGCGGCGCGAGATCGCCGCGTATGTCGCGCGGGCTGGATTTCGCGCCGTCTTCGTGCAGACCGACGACCCCGGACAATCGCTGTTCGTTGCGCCGCTGGCTTCGAGGGCCCATGTCGAATCTTGATTCCATCGCCCACAAGCTCGTCACGGGGGAGCGCCTTTCGTTCGACGACGGCGTCGCTCTCTTTCGACATCCCGACTGGATCGAGGTGGGCGAGCTCGCCCATCGCGAGCGGGTGCGGCGCCACCAGGATCGCGCCTACTTCAATCGCAACATGCGCATCGAAGTGACCAACGTCTGCGTTGCCTCGTGCCTGTTCTGCTCGTTCGCCAAGCTCAAAGAGGGCGATCCCGGGGCGCATACAATGCGGCTCGAAGAGGCGTGGCGCGAGCTCGAGGTGCGGATGGACGATCCGCCTTCCGAGATCCACATCGTCAACGGCCTGCACCCCGATCTGCCCTTTTCGTACTACGAGGACCTTTTGCGCGGGTTCAAGCGAATCAAACCCGACATCGTGCTCAAGTGCTTCACCGCCGTCGAGATCCACTTCTTCGCCGAGCTCTATCGCAAGACGTACGAAGAAGTTCTCGTCCAGCTTCGCGCGGCCGGCCTCGACTCGCTTCCCGGCGGCGGCGCGGAGATCTTCCATCCCGAGGTTCGCACGCGCATCGCGCACGACAAGGCCACCGCCGAGCAATACCTCGAGGTCCACGATGTCGCCCATCGACTCGGCATGAAGACCAACACCACCATGCTCTACGGCCACATCGAGACCTTCGAGCACCGCGTCGATCACATGATTCGTATCCGCGAGCAGCAGGACAAGAGCGGTGGCTTTCAGGCTTTCATCCCCCTCGCCTTCCACCCCGATGGCAACGGAATGAAGAACTTGCCGGGCCCGACGGGCACCGACGATCTGCGGACCATCGCCGTCAGCCGCCTGATGCTCGACAACGTCGATCACATCAAGGCCTACTGGGTCAGCTCCACGCCCAAGATCGCGCAGATCGCGCTGCGCTTCGGCGCCGACGACGTCGATGGAACCATCGTGCACGAAACGATCTACCACGCGGCCGGGTCGACGAGCCCCCAGGGGCTGACACGCGACATGTTGATTCGTCTCATCCGCGAGGCGGGCTTCACACCGGTCGAGCGCGACACCTACTACGGCGTCGTCGAAGAGCTGGCGCGCGCCGCGCTACCCGAAGGCGCCCTCAAGGTGCGCGAGCGCAAGGCGAACAAGCACCTCGAGGTGATCTCGTGAAGGGCAAAAGCCAGTATGGTGCCCGAAGCGCGCGTGCATCCGACGACAGGCTCGTCCTGGCCGGTGTCTCGTACCTCAACTCGCGTCCGATACTCGACCCGCTGGAGCGCGAGCCTTACGCTCGCCGTTTCGCGGTACAACGGGTGGTGCCTGCCGAAGTGGCGCGTCTTCTGTCCGAGGACCAGGCTTCGCTGGGGCTGATTCCCGTCGCCGCCGCGGCCACGCTGGGAGACATCCGCTTCGTGCGCGGCGTCGGTATCGGAGCGCGCGGGCGCGTGCGCTCGGTCCTGCTCGTCTCGGAGAAGCCGCTTCATGAAATCGAAGAAGTCGAGCTCGATCTTTCTTCGCGCACCAGCGTGGTGCTCGCCAAACTCTTGCTCGGCCGCCTGCGCAAGACCGAGCCGCGCTACCTTGGTCGGCGCTATGAGCCGGGCCGCGGGCCCAACGCCACGGGCAAGACGGCTGCGCTCGTCATCGGCGATCTGGCGCTGACCCTCGAGGGACGGTTCCCCCACGTGCTCGATCTGGGTCAGGCCTGGTTCGAGTGGACGGGTCTTCCCTTCGTGTTCGCGGCGTGGGGAGCGAGGACTTCGACCGAAGTGCATCCGGGCGATGCGCAGGCCCTGCGCGACGCCCTGGCCGAAGGGCTTGCCGATCGTCCCGGCATCGCCGCTGGGCACGCGAGCAAGGGCGGTATCGATCAGGTGACCGCACACGCCTACCTCACCGAGGCCATTCACTACGCCTTCGGCGACGACGAGCGACGCGGGCTCGAGCTGTTTCTCGAGAAGGCGGCCCGCGCAGGGCTCTTGCCGCCGTTCGATGTTCGCTTTGCAGGCGAGGATCGAACGACCTTGGTAAGCGTCGACTCGCTCCTCGAGCGCGCCGCGGCGGGCGAGCGTCTGTCGGGCGGGGACGCCATGCGCCTCGCCAACGAAGCGTCGCTCTTCGACATCGGCCTCGCCGCCGATGCCGTGCGCAAAAAGAAGCACGCCGAGGGCGTCGTCACGTACATCGTCGATCGCAACGTCAACTACACCAACGTCTGCACCACGAGCTGCCGCTTCTGCGCCTTTTACCGGCCTGTCGGTCACCCCGAGGGCTATGTCTTGAGCCGCGAGGTCCTGGGGCAAAAGCTAAAGGAGGTGGTCGACGCCGGCGGGGTGCAGATCCTTCTGCAGGGCGGGCTCAACCCCGACCTGCCCATCACATGGTACGAGGATCTCTTTCGCTGGATCAAGACCGAGTACAAGCTCGGGCTACACGCGCTGTCGCCCGAGGAGATCTGGCACATCTCGCGTCTCGAAGATCTGCCCATCTCCACCGTCCTGGCGCGTCTGCACGCCGCGGGGCTCGACTCGGTGCCCGGCGGGGGCGCCGAGATTCTCGTCGACCACGTGCGACGCACGATCGCCAAGGCCAAGTGCACGAGCGAGATGTGGCTCGAGGTGATGCGAGTGGCGCACCACATGGGGCTTCGGTCGAGCGCCACCATGATGTACGGCACGACCGACACCATGCACGATCGGCTCTTGCACCTGCTCAAGCTGCGCGATCTGCAGGACGAAACGCACGGGTTTACCGCCTTCTTCTGCTGGGATTTTCAGCACGAGCAGGGCACGCGCATCCAGGCCGGCGAAACCGGCACCACACTCTACTTGCGCATGCAAGCCCTGGCGCGCATCGTGCTCGACAACTTCGACCACGTGGGCGCGTCGTGGGTGACGCAGGGGCCCGACATCGGCGAGATTGCCCTCAGGTTCGGAGCCGATGACTTCGGATCGGTCATGTTCGAAGAGAACGTCGTGTCGAGCGCCGGTACCACCTACTGCATCGACGCCGGCGCCATCGAACGGCGAATTCACGCGGCGGGATTCCGTTCGGTGCGGCGCAACGTTCGTTACGACTGGCTGACCGAACCGGCATGATCCCGCGCATCGTCCGCGCCGACGCGATCTTGCCCGGCGAGGAGCGACCGCTCCCGGACGGCGCGGTCGTGGTCGACGAGAGAGGAGTCATCCTCGACGTCGGTCGCGCCGCCGAGGTGCTGCCCCGGCACGCCGGAGCCCCCGTCGAGCACATCCGCGGCGCGCTGATGCCGGGGCTGGTGAACGCGCACGCGCACGTCGAGCTCTCGGCACTGCGCGGAAAAATCTCGGGAGGCAGCGGCTTCGTGCCCTGGCTCGAGCGCATGATGGGCATCCGGGCCACCGAGCAACCCGAGGAGGATCCCGCAGCCATCGAGCAAGCAGCCGCCGAGCTCGAGAGCTTCGGAACGGCGGCCATCGGCGACGTGACGAACACGCTCAGCACCGCGCACGCCCTCGCGCGGCATGGCATCGGCGGAATCGTGTTTCACGAAATAGCTCGCCTCGACTCGGTGCGCGCCTTCGCCCGCCTGGCCGAGATGAAGAACGACTTCGACACCTCGGAGATCGACTGGCCGACCCCGGACCTCGCATACGCGCCTGCGCCGCACACCGTTTACACGACGCATCCCGACGCCGTCCGGGCCGTTCTCATCGCCGCTCGCGCGCGGGGGGTGAAGACGACCGTTCATCTCGCCGAGCACCCGGCCGAGCGAACGTTTCTGCTCGAGGGTCGCGGACCGTTCGTCGACTTCGCCCGAAAAATGGGGTTGACGATCGACGGCTTTCCCGTGCCGCACAAGGGTCCCATCGACTATGCGATGGACCTCGGACTGCTCGCCCCGGACGTCCTTCTGGTTCATCTCACCGACGTGCGCGCGCGCGAGCTGGACCTGATCGCGGCGTCGGGAGCACCCGTCGTTCTCTGCCCGCGCTCGAACCTCTTCATCGAGGTCAAGCTCCCGCCGCTGGTCGAGATGCTGGCCGCCGGGTTGACACCCGCGCTCGGCACCGACTCTCTCGCCTCCAATCTTTCGCTCGACGTTCTGGCCGAGGCGCGCGCGCTGGCCGATCGATTTCCCTCGGTTCCCAAGGGGGTCTTGACCGACATGGCGACCGCCGGCGGCGCGCGCGCCCTCGGCCGCAGCGATCTGGGTCGACTCGCCAGGGGACGGCAGCCGGGAGTCCTGGCCATCGAAGGCGAGCTCGGACCGAGCGACGATCCCCGCGCGTGGGTGCTGCGCCAGTCGGCCGCGTCCCGCAGATGGATCGCCCGTCGAGATCCGCCGGGCGGCGCCGCACGAGGGACGCCGTCATGATGGCCGAGAGCATCGGACGGGTCCGCGCTTTCTCCTCGCTGGTGACGCTGTCGCACACCGTCTTTGCCCTGCCCTTCGCGGCGTCGGCGGTCGTTCTTTCCATGGGCCGCCCCCATGTCGAGCTCACGTTACAAAGAGGCGTGGCCATGCTCGTTGCGATGGTGACCGCGCGCACGGCGGCGATGGCCTACAACCGCTACCTCGATCGCGACATCGACTCCGAGAACCCACGCACGAAAAACCGCGAGGTCCCCCGCGGCATCGTATCGCCGAAATCGGCGCTCGCGCTCACCGCCGGATCGTGCGTCGTTTTCGTCATGGCCGCCTCGGCGCTCGGCCGCTGGCCCCTGATTCTCGCCTTCCCGGTGCTCGCCGTGCTGCTCGGCTACTCGTGGACCAAGCGGTTTACGTGGACCTCGCACCTCGTTCTCGGCCTCGCTCTCGCGCTCGCGCCGGGCGGCGCCTGGATCGCAATGGGAGCGACACCCGAGCCCGCCATCCTGGCCCTCATGGCTGCGGTCATCACCTGGGTCGGTGGCTTCGACGTTCTCTACAGCCTGCAAGACGAACGCTTCGACCGAGAGCACGGCCTCTATTCCATTCCAGCGCGCTTCGGCACGATGGGCGCGGTCGTCGTTTCGGCGGTGCTCCACGCGGTTACCGTGGTTGCGCTCGTTCTGTGCGGGATGTGGCTC
>JBBSDY010000140.1:0-8061 GCA_038240245.1 Polyangiales bacterium | reverse complement strand
CGCCCACGAGACAGGGAAACTCACGCGAGGCAACGCGTACCGGGAGGTGCTCGCGGACGTCGAACGCGAGGATGTGTACGCGGTCCGTGGGGACGCCCCGCTCCTCGGCCGACACCTCGACGTCGAGAAATCCGCGGCGAATGTAGAAGTCGGCAACCTTGGCCGCCAGATGCCGCACGCTCTTGTCGAGCTCCTTGTCGAGCTCGAGAGAGCGATCGATCTGGTCGGCATCGAAGTAGTGGAGCCCCTCGTAGCGTGTCAAAAATTTGGGACCGGGCTCGATTCGCACATAGAGAAACGTGCTGTCGCCCCTGGTGGCGAGCTGATGCTGCACGCGCGCACGGTGGTACTGCGCGGTGTGCATCCGATCGGCGAGGGCACGATCGGCCGCCGCGAGACTCTCTTCGTCGACGCCATCGCCGCGGTCCACCGCGTAGTAGCCCTGGAGCGACGAGAGCTCGGCATCGAGATCGAGGTTCGCTTGGTAGGCGACGCCGTCGCGCACGAAGACGCGTTGGGTCACGACGCTCTGTGGCCCCGGCTCGATGTTGAGCAGCAAGGCCACGCGCATGGGGTCGTCGGTTTCGCGAAGCTCGATTTCGGCCCGCGCCCGGGCGTAGCCGTGCTGGCCATAAAACGCCTGGGCGCGCACAATCATTTGCGGCAACGTCACGGCGGTAACCTCTCCCCCCTGGACGATGTGCGCTTCGCCGAGGAGCGCATCTTCTTCGAGGTTGCCGCCCACGACCCGAACGCTCGCGATGAGGCGGCGCGGAAGGACCACGACGCGCAGCACGACACCACCACCTCGCTCCTCGGCGAGCACCGACACGCGGGCGTACCGACCGGTCTCCGAGAGCTCGCGCGCCGCACGACGGGCCACGCTGGCGCTGAAACGCTCACCGACGCGAACCGATCGTACCGTCACCGGTTGGTTCCACCTGCCGCCGGTGATCACAACCTCGACAGCGGCGATGCTGCGCCCGGTCAGCCTGCCGAGGTCAGGCGGAGCGATGAGCTCGGGGGCTTCGACCTGGGACTCCTCGGAATCGACGCCGCGGGTGCTTGCCGGCTGGCGCGTCATGGGCGCGGGAGGTGACGGGGCTGGATCGGCCCGAACGAGGCCGGCCGACAGGGCCATCGCCAAAAACCCCGTCAACTGGATGAGCGCGCGGAAGGTCACGTTGCTCTAGGAAGCTACTCGAATTCGAGCCTCCAGCGCACGTCCGCACCCAAGTTGCCCAGAGACGAGCTAGAAACGTCGTTCACGTTGTCGTAGCTGCCCTGCACGCTCACCCGCGGCGTCAACTTCCATTCGAGGTTGGAGCGGATTTCACGGTTTTCGGAAAGGCCGCTCGTCACGTTGGCGCGAACCTGATCGGTCACCCGTTTGCCCAGCGTCACCGTCGCTTCGGTGCTGCCCGTTCGCGACGAATAGGCGCTTCCGAAGCGGAAATCGTCGATCACCGGGACGGCCTTTTTCACGGCCGAGTCGGCTCCGGTGAGCGACGAAAGAGCCTCGAGAGCCGCCGTTCCGCCCAGGCTCGACGCTTGGAGCTGGTCGATTTCGGCGCGGGTCATGCCCAGGGTCAAGAGAAGAACGATGTCCTCTTGCGACAGGGCCGGCTCGCTGGTCATGTCGAGGCGGAGGTTGTCGGCGTCGCCGTAGGCGTGCAGGGTGATCCGCCAAACTCCGCCCGTTCGGCTGCCACCCGAGGCACCGGCCGTGGTTGTCGCGGTACCGCTGCCCGCCGCCGAATAGCGGCGGTACTCGGTGACGGCGGTGACGTCGACGCTCGGCGCGATGCGGGTCGCGTCGTCGAATCGCACGTAGCCCTGCCGCACTTCGAAGTCGTTAGCGCGCAGTCGAATGTGTCCGCCGGGCAGAATGCGCATGCGCCCACGCAGGCCGTAGCGCTGGTTGGTTCCCGAGAACACGAGGGCGTCGGAGTCGACCATGAGCTGGGCTTCGACCAGGTTGTTGCGCAGCTTCAAGGGATCGCGCGAGCGCAGCTTGACGTCGAAGGTGACCGAGTCGTCGGCAGGATCATACGATTCGAACATCTTGCGACGCCCGCGCTGGGCGATCGCTCCGATGTCGGCGGCGATCCCGATGGGACGTGTATAGCTGAACGACGTGAGCATGACGTCACCCGACACCCGGGGGAGCGCCGGCTCTTCGTCGTCGCCGCCGCGCTCGCTCCACTCGGCCCGCAGATCGGCGTCGCACGTCATGCTGATTCCGTCGACCACGGGCAAGCTGACGCTCTTGGCGGTGATGATTCCGGAGACGTCGCCCATCTTGAAGCCGTGAATGGGGGCGTGTCCGGCCAGCGTGACCGCACCACCGCCCACGTTGCCGGTGCCGCGGGTGACCCGCACTTCTCCCCCGCCAATCGCTAGATCGACGTTCACGTCGGAGAGCGGCATGGCCAGCCCGCGCATGGAGAATTCGGCCTTCTTCAAGTGCACCTCCCCGGAGTACGCGGGCGCGGCGAGCTTTCCGGTGACGTTCAAGCTTGCCTCGAGGGTGCCACTCGCTCGTTCGACGCGCGGCACGACGGCGGCGAGCGCCGCGAGGTCCATCGGCGAGACCTTGGCGGAGAGGTTGACCTCGGGGCTGCTACTGAGCCTCTTGAGATCTCCACCCACGGCGACCTGACCGCGAAGCCCTGCGCCGACGGTGAAGTCGAAGCCGAGCGGAGGCAAGACCAGGTGATCGTCGCCAACGCTGATGGGCGGCGCCGCCGATTGAAGCGCCAGCCTGCCCGTCTTCGATCGAACATCGAGCGCGGTAAGCCCGAGCGTGGCGCGCATTTTTTCGGGCGCATCGAGAGCGAGCGACGAAATGTCGAGCGTTGCCGATAGTGAGCCCGATGAGGGCGGCTCATTGCCAGCCTGCTCGGTGGCGTCCTTGGGGCGGGTCAGCCCGCCGAGCGCCGTGAGATCGAGCTTGGTCATTTTCACGAGCCCGGACGACGTCTTTTTGCGCTGCCGGCTGATCTTGTAGTCGTCGAAGGCGACCTGGCCGTCGAAGAGCTGCCCGGTCACGTGGAACGTGCCGTCCGAGAGATCGCGCTCGAACTCCGCGCGATCGAAAGGGGCCGTGACCGGCTGACCGCAGTGGGTGCGGCGCAGCACTTTGACGTCTCGCTTGGCGGGAACGAGCTCGACGTGGACCTTCGACGCGGGCAGCACCGAGCCACCCGCACGCAGTGGCGACATCTTGACGTCGATATTGGCCTCGAGCTGGTCGATCGTGCCGCTCACGGTGCCGACGGCGGACGCCGAGCCTTCGAGCACCTTGCCCAGCGCGCCCATCGCCTGTAGGCGGGCGAGGGGGATGTCGTCGGCCACCAATTCGGCGCGAACGAGTCCCCCCCGGCGAATGGTGCCCGATCCGAAAATCGATCCGCGGCCCTTCTTGAGCGTCATCGAGCGAATGTCGACATCGAGACCGAGGTCGGCTGCATCGCGATCGAGCCAGTTGTAGGTGAAATCGGAGTCGAGGCTATCGTAGTGCTCCGAGAAGAGATCCATCGACACCATGTGCACGCCGCCTCGCAAGCCGAGCACGCCGTTGCCGCAGACGTCGTTGGGGCCCCCCAGCTCGTAGTGCACGGTGGCCTTGGTGCGGCCGTGACCGTCGACGTCGTCAAAACGCGGATCGGTATCGAAATGCCACATGTGCAAGAAGTCGCGGACGAAGAGATCGGCAGCGTCGACCGATGCATCGGCAACGAGCGTGGCTGGACCGTTGAAGTCGAGACGGGCCGACGGAACGTCGAACGTGCTCTTGCCCTTTTTTGTGTGGATCTCGGAGAAGTCGACGACCAGCGGGTGGAAGCGAACCTTGCTGGACGAAATGTCACCCAGGGGAAAATCATCCAGCGAAAATCCACTCACTGCCATGTCGCCGGTGAGAACGGGATCGTTGAACTTACCTTTCATCTCGGCGCCCATCGTTGCCTTGCCGGCGAGCTTGAGGCTGGCGAGCGGCGAGACGTTGGCCAGATCGATCTTGGACGCGGCACCGACCGAAAGGACGATGTCGTTGTGAAAGCCGAGCGAGACATTGACCGCCTCGAGGTGACTGTCCCCGAAATCGGCGCGCGAGTTTCGGAAGTTGACGGCGTCGGGGCGAATGGCCACGTGGCCGCTCAACTTCGCATCCTTGACGCCGGTCATGTGGCGCCTCGCCGGATCATCGTAGGCCTTGTCGAAAACCTCGAAGTCGCTGGTGCTCGAGGTGAAGTCGGCGTCGAGCTTGAGGGGCGCCAGAGTTCCGTCGAGCGCAGCGACGTGCGTCGTCTTGTAGATCCAGTTGACGTGGGTGTGTTGAGTCACGTCCATGTCCCGCATGATCGCCGGGAAGTGTACGTTGGCGGCCTCACTCGATCCGATGTGCAGGGGCGCCCCCTTTTTCAGGGGCTCGACCACCAGGTTCTTGGCGACGATGGTGCCGTCTCCGAACCCCACGGTGGCCTGCGCCGAACGAATGACGTCGTCGTCGATGGCGATGTCGGCAGCGAGATCCTTGATGAGGCGGTAGCTGTCGAGCTCGAGGCCCGCCCCGCCCACCTTGCCGCGCAAGAACGGCAGGCTCATCCCCTTGCCGTAGCGGCCCTCGACATCGACCGTCACGTAGCCCTTGAGCCGGGGGAAAGTCACGAAGCGATTGATGAGCCCGAGCGGGACACGTGCGCGCGCGCTTCCCTCGATTTCGGGGTTTCCTTCGCGGGGCAGCGTGGCCTGCAAGTGCGAAAGGGCGATCTCGACGCGCCGCGGATCGGTCACCGCAACATTGCAGGCGGGGGCAGTGCCCGGCTCCTGGTCTGCGTCGGCAAAGCCCGATAGCTCCAGCCTTCGGACGAGCACCGAATCGCGCCCCAGTCGCACGCGCGCATCGAGCTGACAAAGGATGTCCTCGTCGACGGCGGCGCGGCCCACTTCTTTCGCGTCGGTGGCGAGAACCGAGCGGGTCCGCACGATGGACTGCTCACCCGCGCGGAGCGCAACGTCGAACACCGGGCCATCTTCGGCGGTGACGTCGATGTCGATGTCCCGACCTTTGAGACCCACCCCATCGAGGTCGAGATCCACGGCGGCGTCGGTAATGGCCACCGACGCAAACGGCGCGTGACGAAGGGGGCCGCGGGCGGGCGTCTTGGGCAGACGGTAGCTGACGTTGGCGACCTCACCATCGCGCACGACCACCCGGGCGCGCGGGGCGTCGATCTCGATGTGCCCGGCGTCGAGGCGTCCGGCCATCAGCGAGAAGAGCCGAGGGCGCACGGCGATGCGAGCCGCGGTGAGGGCCGCGCCGAGACCGTCCGAGCCCTCCACGGCAACATCGGAGAGACCGATCGACAGGGGCCACGCCTGGACCTCGACGCGGTAGCGGGCGCTGACCCCCAGCTCGCGGGACAGAACGGCCGCGGTCTCGCGCGCCGCCCAGGCCCTCACGAGGGGGGTGCGCACGAGCAGGCCGACCCCGAACGGGACGGCGCCTATGAGCCCGAAAACCAGGCACAATAAGCGGGCAAACATCCGCCCCCAGTCGCGCCGGCGTTTTCGCGAGTAGGAGGACAACGTCGGCGGCATGACGGGCCCCGAATCGTACCCCCCTCTGGACCCAAACGCTCATTTTCGCGGCTTTTTCCGCCACGACGAGACGGAGGGGCGAGGAGCGGAAAAAACAGACACCACTTGGCTCGGATGAAAGAGCACCGGATAGAGCGCGAGCATGGCAAAGGGGAAGATGCCGATGGTCATCGTGAGAGCGATTCCCAGGTGGAGCGAAGCCCCGAGCGCGATCCAAATCCATGGCAGCTTGCGCGCAAGCCCGGTGACCTGGCTCTGTCGAAGGGGCTCTCGCAGTGTCCACAGCAGCATGAAGGGCGCGCCGAGCTCGAACACCATCGTGGCGATCGTCGCGAGCTGCGTCAGCGGGTAGAAGGGCGTCATGAGCGCCGGTGAGAAGCGGGCGAAATGCGGATCCTCGAGGACGTGGCCAATGGCCGAAAAACCTCCCCACGGCCACCACGAGGCATCGTCACGGCATTGCGCCGACGACGAGTACACCCACAAGAGCTGCAACATCAAAAGGTACCGAGGCCACGCGGGCACCTCGGCGGCAGGCGGCTTCGCGCGCCGGCGCCCGACCCAAGCATCCACCGACCAACACGCGCTCGCACCCGAGAGCGCAACGATAGGGACCACGAGGCGAACGAGCAGATCGACCCCGTCGCCCGTCGGCTGCAGGCTCGGAAGCACCACGAGCACGAACGTGAGCAACGCGCCCGACGCGCGGTGAAGTGCTCCCACCATGAGCAAGAAGGCCGCGATTGTCCCGAGGGCCCACAAGCCGAGGGGCAGATTCGGCCATGCCAGCCATGACGAGGGATCTTGCGTCACGCCCATTCCCATGGGCCCAGCGCTCCACAAGGCCGGCACCGCTCCCCGGACCTTGCCGATCAGAAAGTCCGATAGCACCACCATCCCGATCAAGATGCGGGTGAGCGCGAGGCAAGTCGGTGCTTCGCGGCGATCCCAGAAGGCGACCCAGCCGTACGCGATGCGGCCCACGGCCTGCCGCGCGATCACGGCAACACCTCGTGGCGCCGATGCACGATCACCTGCTCGAATTCTCCCGTCGGTTGGAATCCCAGGCCGTGCTCGAGGATCGTCACTCGTTCCATGCTGACCTTCGCCTCGTCGACGTCGGATCGTTCGAGAAAGATCTGCCGTGCGATCCACGACGTGAACGCGGGGTAGGTCGGCTTGGTGCCCCGTCGATTGGGGTTCCAAACGTTGCGGACACGTCGATAGGCGAGCGTATCTTGCAGGAACGTATGCTCGTCGTCTTGCGTGCGGTAGACAAGAAACCATGGCTCGCCATCGCGACGGGCTTCCACCCACATCCGATGGCGCAGGGGCCCGGTCGAGGAAAACAGCGCCCAGCGTTGGTTGATGCCGAACGCCCATTTGATCGGCTCGAGCGGCGCGAGCAAAAAATGCTGCACGGCGTACAGGCGAAGCGAGACCGCCTGGAGCGCTGCGGGCAGGTGGGTCATGACCCGCGGGGTCGGTATGGGAGCGCCATCGACGAGCCCCGCCGCGATGGCGATCGCGATCAAAAGGGCCCGCGCACCTGGCCACCATCCGGGCAGCTCCTTCCTGGGTTCACCCAACGTCATGGCCGGCTCTCGAAGCTAGACCCTTATGCGCAATTTTCGCGGGTTTTTCTGCCGCGACGGGAAGGTCAGGGCATGGTAATCGAGGGTTGATGTCCGAGCAGCAGCAGATTGACCAGGGCGGCAACCCATCGCGCGCCATCGATGCCCTCGAGCGTGCTGTCGTCGTGGCCGAGACGGGCGCCGCCGATCGTCCGATCTTGGTGGCGAGCTCGGCCGACTGGCACAGCGCCATCGTCGGCTCGTTGCACGATGTGCGGTCGCGGCTCGATCGGATCATGCTCGGACGCGATCCCGAAGGAGGGCTCGATGCGCTGCTTGCGTGCGGCGCGCTCGACGTGATCCTGCCCGAGGTCCAGAAGCTCGTCGGCTTCGGAGACGGCGAATGGCGTCACAAGGACGTGTGGAAGCACACCAAGCAGGTCGTGCGTCAGGCCGTGCCTCGCGTCGAGGTTCGCTGGGCGGCCCTCTTGCACGACGTCGGCAAGGTCAAGACACGTTCCATCTCCGCTTCGGGCGAGGTGCACTTCTTCGGTCACGCCGAGGTGGGCGCTCGCATGTTCGACAAGCTCAACCGCCGGCTTCCGCTTTTTACCGGCGAGCCCTCGCTCTTGTCGACCGTGCGATTTCTCATTTTGCACCACCTGCGCGCCAACCAGTACGAGGGCGACTGGACCGACAGTGCGGTGCGTCGGTTCGCCCGCGAGATGGGCGCGCATCTCGACGATCTGCTTTGCCTGTCCCGCGCCGACATCACCACCAAGAGGCCCGAGAAAAAGAAACGAGGGCTCGAGCAGATCAGCGATCTCGCCGATCGCATCCGCTCGCTCGCCGCCGAAGATGCGGTCGTTCTGCCGCTGCCGGG
>JBBSDY010000139.1:0-8087 GCA_038240245.1 Polyangiales bacterium | reverse complement strand
CGGCGGCGACCAGGCCCAGCGCGTCCCCTCACGGCGGTCCGGCGGGCGCGGCAAGCCCCCCCAATGCCGCCAAACGCAAGGATTTGCCGAAGCCAGCGGCTCACCCGGTCCAGGCGCCCGCCGCCCCGGCCCGTGCCGAAAAGCCGGTAGCTAATGACCCGCTAGGCGACCAGAAGTAAGCTGCTCGGACCGATGGGCCGCTTGGGACAAAAGCTTGGTTTTTTAATCGCTTTCATGACGTTGGTCGGTGCGGGGGGCTGCAAGCAGATTCTCCGACTGGAAGAGCGCTCGGCGCAGTCGGTCGATGACGCGGGTGATCCGGACGCCGACACGCCGATGCTCGAGGCGGCGGCGCCCCTCAACATCACCGTGGGGACCAACGTGCCGCTGCGCTACCCGTCGCCCGAGTGCGCGGCGTGCATGGATGCCAAGTGTGTGACGGAGGCGCAAGCGTGCCACGCCGACACGTCCTGCGATCCCGAGTTCGATTGCCTTCTCGATTGCGGCGACGACGGTGCCTGCCGCACGCGCTGCGACAATTATTATAGCCGGACCGACGCGGTGATCGGCGTCAACTCGTGCCGAGAAAAGAGCTGCGCCGCCGAGTGCGCCACCAATTGCGGCAGCCTCAGCTACGACGCTCCCGACTGCGAAAAGTGCGTGCATACGAGCTGCTGCGAGATCGCAGCGGCCTGCGCCAAGAATCCCGAGTGCTTGCGGCTCGACGTCTGTCGCACCAATTGCCTTGCCGGATCGACGACCTGCCCGCCCGACTGCGAAGCGCAGCATCCCGATGGCGTGATGGACTTTGCCAAGTGGAACGACTGCACGCAGAACACTTGCGCCCAGGCATGCGTGAGCGGGAGCGCGTGGAGCTGCCTCGACTCGACCATCGTGTGGCCCAAGCCGCGCACCCTCGGAAAGATCACGTTCTCGGTCACCATCGTCGATCTACTTCTCGAAGTTCCGTTTGCCCGAACGATGGTCAAGGCCTGCCAGCGCAACGATCCTCTGTGCGCCGTTCCGCTGGGCCAGGCGATGGCCAACGACGACGGTCTGGTCGAGCTCACGGTGCCCGGTGGATCGAAGGGCTTCGACGGCTACCTCGATATCACGGGGGGCGACAGCTCGGGGGGTGACGGCGGAATGCCCAGCCCCATCTTTCCCTCGATTTGGTACCCCGCGCCGCCCATCATCTCCGGCGGCTGGAGAGGGCGCGTGCAGTTTCCGTCGGCCACCGAGATACCCCTCTTGGCCGGTTTCGTCTTTACGACCATCGATCCTGCGCGCGGACACTTTGCAGTCAACGCCAGCGACTGCAATTTCTCGCCGGCCCCCGGTGTGACCCTCACCGCGAAATCCGCCGACGACAAGACGAGCCCTTTTTACTTTCTCAACGGCAACCCCGACACGACGGCCAAGGCAACCGATGGCATCTCGGGCATCGGGGGATTCGTCAACCTGCCCCCGGGGTTCGCGCTGGTCACCGCCACCTCGACCGTCGCCGGCAAGAGCCTCGGCGCGCAACAGTTCACCATCCGCGCCGGAACGTTCACCACCAGCTCGTTCGCTCCTCAGCCGAGCAACTGATCGTTTTCGGCCGCCAGCAGAGAACTGCCCAGCGCATCCTGCTTCGCGGAGGATCGACCTGCCTGGCTCAGAGCCCCAGCTTGTCGCCCAGGTACGCGGGCACGCGATCGGCTGCCAGGCGCTCTTGCTGGCCGGTATCGCGATCGCGAACGGTGACCGTCTGATCCTTGAGCGTGTCACCGTCGACGGTGAAGCAATAGGGGCACCCCGCTTCGTCCATGCGCGCGTAGCGCTTGCCGATGCTGGCCTTGGCGTCGACTTCGATGAAGCCCACCTTGGCGAACCTTTTGGCGAGCTCGGCGTGGATCTTCTCGGCGACTTCGGGCATCCCCTCTTTGTTGACGAGCGGAAAGACGGCCGCCTTGATGGGAGCCAGGCGCGGAGCGAGGCGCATCAGCTCGGGGCTGGGGCGCGAGGCGTCCTCGGTGTAGGCTTCGCAAAGGACAGCGAGGATGCCGCGGTCGAGGCCCGCCGACGGCTCGATGACATGCGGCAAGTACTTTTCGCCCTTGCGCGACCCGTTGGGAAGCAATTCGCCCCGCTCGGAATCGAAGTATTCGAGCTTGGTTTTGCTGAACTCCTGGTGTTGTTTGAGATCGAAGTCGGTGCGGTGTGCGACGCCCTCGAGCTCACCGAAGCCGGGAGACGTGAACGGGAAGCGGTATTCGATGTCGCTCGTCCCGGCGCCGTCTCGTGCGTAGTGCGCCAGCTCGTCCCTGTCGTGCTCGCGTAGCTGGAGGTTTTTGCCGTCGAGCCCGACGGCCTTCCACCAGGAGAGCCGGTAGTCGCGCCAGAACGCGTACCATTCGCGGGCCTTTTCGGGGTGGCAGAAAAACTCGATCTCCATTTGCTCGAACTCGCGCGAGCGAAACGTGAAGTTGCGCGGCGTCACCTCGTTGCGGAAGGCCTTCCCCGTTTGGGCAATGCCGAACGGCACCCGGACGCGCGTGGTGTCCACCACGTTCTTGAATTGCACGAACATGCCTTGCGCCGTCTCGGGGCGCAGGTAGGCGACGTCGTCTTCGGTGGCCGTCGCGCCAATGTACGTCTTGAACATCATGTTGAAGGCCCGAGGATCGGTCAGCGATCCGACCTTCTCGGCATCGGGCGCGAGGACCCGCCCCCAGAGCGTTTTGGGAACGCTGGGCAAGGGAACGATCGCCAGCTCGCCGTAGATTTTCTCGGCCTTCTTCTTTTGTTTGCTCTCGCTGGGCATGTCGCCCACGAACGCGAAGAACGGCTTGCCCTCGTCGGTGGGCGACAGGCGTGTTCCCTCGGCGGGCGCGCTCGCGAACAGGCCCGGCGCCCAGGTGGGCACGTAGACGCTCACGTGATCGTAGCGGTAGCGCGCCTTTGTCTCGCGGCAGTCGATCATGGGATCGTTGAAGCTCGCGACGTGCCCGCTGGCTTCCCAGACTTTGGGATGCTGGATGATCGTCGAGTCGAGCGGCACCATCCGCACCGGCTGACCGTCGGGGCCGCGCTGTCCACCGCACGGCCTCATCACGGTGTCCTCCCACCATGCATCTCGCAGGTTGCGTTTGAGCTGCGCGCCGAGAGGACCGTAGTCCCAGAAGCCGTTGATGCCCCCGTAGATCTCGGAGGCCTGGTAAATGAACCCACGGCGCTTGCAAAGCGCCATGATCTTATCCATCGACTTGGGACTATCGGACATGGCGCGACACTCTAGCGTGAACCGCGCGCCGTGGCACGCTTGCCGGGCCTGGTCCGCTGCTCAGTAGGGCGGAGCGTCGCCAGCGATCAGGGTATCGCCCTGGAACACGTCGATCTTCGTCGTGGGCACGTACGTCGTCGTCTGGGCGAGGTTCACCGAATAGTCGTTCGTCTCGTCCAGGGACTGGCCTCCGGTGGCCGAATACGCAACCTGCATCGTCAGCGCGACGCCAGGTTGGAGCTGATCGGCCGTGGTCACCGTGAGCTCGAGGTAGCTGTTGGCCAGGGTCACCCGTTTGACCGTTTCCGTGGTCATGTTCCGGTAGTCGGGCGTGTGGTTTCCCTCGACTGGAAACGGGGTGGTGAACGACTCGTAGATAGAGGCCTTGCCAGATTGGTTGAGCTCGTCGGTGAAGTAATAGCGAACCTTGAGGGCGCCGATGGGGACGGGCGTGGTGCCGTTGTTCGCGATCTTCATGAAGATCCAGATGGTGTCGTTCGACGCCTTGTTGTCGCCTGCGTGGTAGAGAACGACGACGCCCTTGGCGAGCGGGGCGTCGGGGACGATGGTGGCCGCGTCCGTCGGCATGTTGGTGCCCGCCGAGCCCGCGCTTCCGCTTCGTCCTGCCGATCCGCCGCTCGCGGGAGTGCTCGAATCGGCGACATTGCCGTTTCCGCCCGAGCCCGTGCTTCCGCCCTGATCGCCCGATCCACCGGAGCCGGTGGTGGGATCGGAGGTGCCGCTGGCTCCGCCGGCCGGAAGCGACGTTACGCCGGTCGAGCCTCCGTTGCCGCTCGCTCCGTGTTTGGGGGCGCTGCCATCGAGAACGCTCGTATCGAGCTCTTCACCCGTGGCGCAGCCAGCTGCTGGCGCGCAGATGGCCGCCGCGCTCGAAACTACCAGGCCCATCGTCGATACGTAAAAGCGTGATGCCATCGACTCCTCGCGCCACCTTGGAATCTACCACAACGGCGGTCTCCGGGAGATCACTTCGTTGGTTTTCAGGGCGCGTAGCTGAGCTCGAGAGCGCCTCCCAGCGAAACCACCGTACGATTCCTGATGACCCAGAATGTAGGCGCAAAAGCATCGAGGACGAGATCGACGTGGGGGCTGAGCGCATAGGCGATACCGGCCGAGAGGCGAAGCACGGGGCCGTTTTGGGGGAGGTACCCGGGCGCAAAGCGTAGCGGGACGGAGAACGCGCTGCCTTCGCCGAGGATGGGACGGTATTCGAGCTGGAGCGAGGCGAGGACGTTGCTGGCGCGGCCGTCTTGTCCTTTGAGGTTGGCGTAGGCGACATAAGGGCCGAGGCTGAGGGTCGTGGTGAAGCGGTAGTCGATGCGGGCGCCGAGGAGCTGGTTGTAGAACTTGCCTTCGGAGACGCCGAATTGGGGCTCGGCTTGGAGGGCGAAGCGGAGGGGGGAGGTTGGGGTTGGGGGTGCGGTCGAGGTCGGGGTCGGGGTCGGGGTCGGGGTCGGGGTCGGGGTCGAGGTCGAGGTCGAGGTCGAGGTCGGGGTCGGGGTCGGGGTCGGGGTCGGAGTCGTGGTCGAGGTCGGGGGTGGTTGTGGGGTTTGGGCTGGGGTGTTGGGGGAGAGCGTCAGGGTGGCGACGATCGTGGACATCGACGTGAGACGTCGCGGCCTCATGGTCGTGCTCGATCAATCGCTTCGCGGGAGATCTGAAGAAGTCGATTGGCGTAGCTGGGGTTGTGGACGGTGGCGGCGCGGTCGTCGAGAAGGAGCGCTAGGTTCTTGGCCGCGCGAGCCAGGGGTTGGTTGGCGCCGACGCGAAGGAAGTCGGTGGCGTGAAGCGGGGCCGAGGCGTCGGGGGTCGGCACGTGGGTGACCACGCGACGGGAGACGAGCTTTTTCCAGAGCTCCTTCGCCTGGGGCACGAGCGAGTCAGGAGGCGCGGGGGGCGTGGTGTGACAGGATGGGCAACGCGCGGGGTTCGCGGCGAACGCGTGGCTCGCGCCGTGCTCGAGGTCCGACGGGCCGCGATCGTGACAACCGATGCACCCGCCGGTCACGCCGAGGTGCGGGGTGGGGCCGGTGAGCGCTGCTCCCGTTTTGGGATCGATGCCGCCGCGGCCGGCCAGGAGCGCCGATGCCGAGGCCTGGGGTAGGGTGCTCTGTCCGTCGGGCGCGTGGCAGACGAGGCAAGCCGTGCTCGGTGAATGGTCGAGCTCGGGCACGTTGGCGATCAGGGTGGGCAGCGGGAAATAACGCAAGAGGCCCTTCGAGGCATCGTGCGCCTCACCGTGAGCGTCGTGGCACGCGGCGCAAGCGATGCCCACGTCGCCGACCTCTTCGGGCGGTTTTCGCGCGTGTTGTCGGGCGCCCGCGGCACCCGCTGCGCGCTGTTCGAGAAAGCCCCAGGTGGTGTGGCAGCCGACGCATCGGGGGCTTTCGCGCGCCTGCGGATCGCGATCAGCGTGGGACATCGACGACGCGCGCCAACCTTCGACGTGACCGTAGCGTGGCGGAGCATCGTGGCAGTACGCGCACACGTCGGAGCGCAGGATGCTCCAGCGCGCGTCGGCCTCGGGGAGCGCGCCCGGCCCGTGGCAGGCGAGGCACCCGACGCTTCCGAGTCTTCGCAAGGACCGCGGAAGATCGCCGATGTCGTGAACGCCGTCGAAAGGTTGCGCGTGCGCGAGCTCGGCGGCCACGTCGAGGAAACCGCCGTCGTGCGAGCCGGGCTCGCCGGTCGCGTGGCAAGCGACGGCGCATGCAACCTCGTCGGTGCCCGAGGTTGCCGCGTCGAGCCTGCGCGCGAGTGCCCACGTCATGGGCGTGCCCTGCGCCCGCGCGGCCAGATCTTGGTGACATCCGGAGCGTCCGCAATCGAGCGGTGTGTCGTCGTAGCGCCCTGCTTGCAAATGGAGCAGCCGATTCGCGTCGTCGGCCATCGTCCAGGTTCCCGCCTGGTTAGGCGTGAACGTCGATACACCGTCCCGCTCCTCGATCGACGCGCCATTTCCGGGGGGACCCTGGGTTACGCGCCACGCTCCGCCGCCCAGGTAGATGCGCTGGTGGACGGGCACGTTGGGAAGGCCGCGTGAGCGGCTTGCGGCCGTCACGGTGACGCGCTTGCGCACGACGGCGCTGGAGCGACCGCGGTGCCACTCGGCCTCGAGAACCATTTCGCCGCGCGTGCGGGGAGAAATGGGAACGACGCCCCACGAAAGTGGGGCGAGATCGGCCAGCGACGGGGTGCGCGCCGAAAGATGAAAGCCTCGGTCGGTGATCTCGAGCTGGGCGAGCGGCGGTCCCGATACCTGCCGCCACGAGATCGCGCCGCTTCGAGCCTGGGCGTTGGCCGGTCGGACATCGATGCTGATCGGCTGGCCGAACCCGACGTCGACGAGATCGCCTTCGATTTCGAACCATGGTCGCCCGGGGACGTTTCGTTCATCGGGTCCGTCGTGGGGATCAGCGTTGCGGCAGGCGGCAAAGAGCAACAGCGGTACGAGCGCGCGTTTCATCGAGGCCCGCCTATCGCCGGCCTGGTGTCGTTGTCCGCGCGGCAAGTGCCGAATCGGCAGGCCCGGCTCGCGCAGTCGCGGTCGAACGCGCACGATGGGGCCGGGCGTTCGGGAACGCAACGCGCCCGGGCGCACGAGAGACCGTCGAGGCAAGGGCGTCCGGCGTCGCAGGGATCGCCCACCTGGTGTGCGCCGGCGTCGCGCCGGCAGACGCGAAACTGCCCGTTCTCGGCGGTGTAGCGACAGCTCCAGCCGCGGGCGTTGCCGTCGGGAAACTCGGAAGCGAAGTCGACACAAACGCGCTCCCCGCTCGGCGCGGCGTCGAGAATACGCCGCAGGCCGCACACCCACGATGGATCGCGAACACTCTTCGGAATTCCCGCCGCGTCGTCGCCTCCCACGCACACGGCGGCGCCACCGACGTCGCTGCACCTCCATTCGCCGTCGTCGGGGAGCCGAGGGTGGCGCTGGACGCATTCGTCCTTTTCGCAGGCAAAGGGCGCCGCTGGTTGTTGGCGGCGGCCGCGATCCGGTGTGGCGCGTCCGGTGCGATCGCCGGATGAGCACGCCGCGACGAGCGCGAGCACGACAAGCACGACGGTCGTCCGATCGCCGTCAAGCACGTGCGCGACGTCCTCCCCGGCGTCGCGCCAGCAAGAGGGAGCACGCAACTGCGGGCAGCCAGAGGCCCCGGGGCGAGCCCGACTGCCCAGCCATGGTGCACCCATAGAAGAAGGGCGGTTTGACGGTCTTCGTGCACACCTCGTGCTCGGCGCTGCTCGAGACCTGCCCAACCGAGTCGCGCACCAGTGCGGCGAAGCAAACGTTGCCGCGCGCAGAATCGATCGAGCGACGAACCTGCACGCTGGATCCAGATTCCGGAAAGCGTTGCACCAGCACGGGCGCGGGCGATCCCCCGGTGATCCCGGGCCCTGCTGTTTGAAACACCACCAGGGTGAGCATGTCGTTTTTGGCGTCATCGCTCGCTGGGCTCAGGCCCAGATCGAAGAGGAATCGATCTTCGGCGGAGTCGGTGCAGTCGTCGTTCGATCGTTCCACGTCCCAGTCGACGGATTTCACGCCCTCAAAAGTCGGTGCCGCCGTGTCCGGCGAGCTGCCGGCCGAGAATGTGAGATCGGCACCGTTGCCGAGGATGGCGGTGGAGATCCCGCGCAGGGCGGGCCACTTGATCCGATAAGATTCGGTCGCCTCGAGCGGCGCCGCGGGCGAGAGCGTCAAGAGACCTTCGTTCGAATCGAAATGGACCACCCCCATCTCGGTTCCGACGCCGACGTGCTCGAAAGGCACCTCTTCGTCGACGTACTGCGCGGCCGG
>JBBSDY010000138.1:0-8113 GCA_038240245.1 Polyangiales bacterium | reverse complement strand
GATGCTCGCGGATCCGAGGGCCAAGGCAACCATCGACGCGTTCCATCGTCAATGGCTCCGGCTTGCGGCTGATCCATCCACCGATCTTGGCCGTTCGATGGAGGCCGAGACCTACACGTTCGTCGAAAATCTGTTCACCAGCGGCAATGGTCGGCTCGATTCCTTGTTGCTCTCCCCCGCGACGTTCGTCAGCGCGAGTCTTGCCGATATCTATGGAGTGACCGGCGTCACCGGCGCGGCATTGGTCCCGCGTACTTTGAACCCCGAGCAGCGCTTTGGTCTGCTCACCCAGGCCAGCTTTCTCAGCACCTATTCGGCGGGAAGCCAGTCCCACCCGGTCAAGCGCGGCGCGTGGATCTACCGGCACCTCATGTGCCAGGATCTGCCCGATCCGCCGCCCAACGTTCCGCAGCCCGATCCTCCCAAAGACGGCGTTTCGAACCGGGTGCGCTTCGCATCGCACGCCCAAAATGCGTGCGCCAAGGCGTGCCACGGCTCCATCGATCCCATCGGATTCGCCTTCGAGAGCTACGACGGCGTGGGCCGGTGGCGCACGACGGACGGAGGCGAGCCCGTCGATGCTTCGGGGACGGTCGACCTCGACGGCGTGAAGGCGCGTCCCTTCAGCGGTGCGAAGGATCTCGTGGGGATGCTCGTGGCCAGCCCGACAGTCCAGGATTGCATGGTCACCCAGTGGTCACGTTTCGCGCTGGCCCGCGCCGAGTTGCCCACCGAGCAATCGGCCCTTGCCCCGGCCCGCGCCGCATTCACGCGTTCCAACGGTGATCTGCGCGAGGTCATCATTGCCATCACGCAAACGTCGCCGTTTCTCGGCCGAACCCCGACCCCCGGAGAGGTGCTCGCGCCATGAACCATTCTCGCTTTTCACGCCGCGCATTCTGCGGAGCGACGGGGATCGGCCTCGGGCTCTTGCCCCTTCTGTCGACCGATCGGACAGCGCAGGCCGCCGGCGTGACGTCGCCCAAACGACTCATCACGATCTGCTGGCCCAACGGTGTTCGTGCCGATCAGTGGTGGCCCGACGCTGCCCCCGGACCGGACTATACCCTCGCCAACGGCACGGGGGTCACGACCACCAACTTCAGCTTTGCCAACCTGAAGATGATCGCGCCGCTCGAGCCGCACCGCTCCGACATTCTTTTGTTCCAGGGCCTCACCATCGGCAACATCCAGGGCGCGGGGCACGAATCCTTGCCCGTCCTTTTCGACGTGGGCGGTGGCAACTCGCTCGACTGGCAGGTGGCGCAAAAGATCGGTGCCGATAACCCGTTCAAGACGCTCAACCTCGCGGTCCAAAAGCGCGACAGCCGCGGCCACATCTTTCACAACGGACAGGGGGTGACGCTCGAGCAGGATCCCTTCAAGCTGTTCGACACGCTGTTTGCGTCGGGCGGTCTCGATCCGGGTCTGTTTGCGAAGCAGGGAGCGGCCAAAAAAAGCGTGCTCGACTACGTCGGCAAGCAGCTCGAGGCATTCGGCAAGCAGCTGGGAACGGACGATCGCCAGCGCGTAGCGTTCCATCTCGATTCGGTTCGCGCCGTCGAGAAACGCCTCACCGCGCCGGGTGCGATCACCCCGGGCGGCCGACCTACTTCGCTGCCGGCCATGCCCTTCGACGTCAAGAACACCACCAACTTCGAAAAGGTGACGCGCGCGCAGATGGACCTCATCGTGCTTGCACTTGCCGGCGATCTGACTCGGGTGGTCACACTGCTTCTCGGCGACGGCGACGCGAGCAACCTCGTGATGTCGTGGTTGGGCTCGCAGTTTGCGCCCGCATCGACCTCGGGTGGCCTGGGCAACGACAACTCGCACCATTCGAACGCGCACAGCGAGAACGACAAGCACGTGTCGATGCAGCAGTGGTTCGCCGAACAGTTCGCCTACTTGATCGCGCAGATGAAGGCGACTCCCGACGTCCACGGAAGCAAGATCTTCGATGGCTCGGTAGTCTACGTGGTCAACAACATGAACACCGGTGGTGGTCACGGGACCAACAACTTGCCCGTCTTCATCGCCGGCGGCGCCGGGGTGCTTGCCACGGGTCGGTACTTGAGAATGAATGCGTCGCTCAAGTCCGTGCATGCCGCGGTCGCTGGCGCGCTCGGCGCGCCCCTGGCCGGCGCGACCGAGTACGCGGGTCTTCGCATCTAAGAGGAGGCCTCGCGCCCGCCGATGAGCCCCATCGGCTCGGAGGATGCCATCGGCTCGGTGGTGCGCTGGTTAGCGGGTCGCGTGCAAGACGATCGGTACCGCCCGCGCGTACCTAGCGAAGTCACCATCGGTCGTAAAGATCGCGAGCTTTCGGCGAGCAGCGGCCGCGCACACGAGGAAGTCGATCATCGAACCTTGAATCCCATTGGCGCGACAGAGGTTGAAAAAGGTGGCCGCGTGCTCGTGATCCTCCACCTCGAGCTCGAGATCCGGGAACGCACGAAGGCGATTTCGAAGTGATGCGAACTGTTCTGAGCTTCGGATTCCCGAAAGAAGCTCTTGCCGCACGACGCCCAACATGACGACCCGTCCATCGCGGATCAGCTCGGCGAGCTCGGTCACCTCAGGACCTTTTGACGGAGTCGATCGGCGGAGGGCCAAAGACCAGACCGACGTGTCGACCAGGACGTTCATGAACGTCGACGCAGCTTTTTGTAGTCGTACTTGGGATTGAAGTCGATCTTGCCGAACAGTCCGATGATTTGCCGCTGCTTGCGCGTCCGCACGTACTCCTCGAGAGCCTCGGTGACGGTAGCCTTCTTGGTGGAGTGGCCGCCCACCCGCAGGGCTTCTTCGAGCAGTTTCTCATCGATGGCCAGGTTGGTTGCCATGTGTGAACTGTTACACACACTCTCGCACATCGCAAACTGAGCGCATTCACCACGGACATCGATGGCTCGGGGATTCGACGCCCAAAGGATCTCGTCCCCGGCCCGCCCGGTGCGGGTTCGTCAGCTATTTCAGCCATTTGGGGGGAGATGGCGAAAAAGTCGCCGCCTGGCGCATCCTTTTGGCTACCGCAGTCGTTGTCGAGGCGAGGATGACGACCCATGAAAACCGTGATGGTGAGGTACAAGACTGACGAATCGCACGCCGACGCGAACGAAGCCCTCGTGCGCGCCGTTTTCGACGAGCTGCGGGTGAACGCTCCCCCAGGTCTTCGTTACGCAAGCTACCGACTCGCGGACCGAACGACGTTCGTCCACATTGCGACGCACCCCGTGACCGGAGAGAATCCGCTCACCAGCCTCGCATCGTTCAAGGCCTTTCAAAAAGACCTCACAAGCCGGTGCGTCGAGCCGCCGGTCGTCACCGAGCTGTCCGCGGTTGATTCTTACGCCTCGGTCGGATGACGCTAGGATTGCCGAGGAGACCATCATGACCCACCTAGCCAGAGCGACCAAGACGGGTGGCGCATTCCGAATGGATTGCGCCATTCACACGACCATCCACGCGAGCCCCGATCGAGTCTGGGCACTCTTGACCGACGCCGCAGGCTTTCCACGCTGGAACTCGACGGTGACGAGCATCGAAGGTCAAATCGCCGAGGGGCAAAGACTCAAGCTCCAGGTGCCCACGGCCAAGGGGCGCATATTCAAGCCCAAGGTCTCGAACGTCGAGCCCGGTCGATCGATGACCTGGAGCGACGGAATGGCTCCGATGTTCAAGGGCGTCCGCACGTTCACGCTCACCGCCAACGCCGACGGCACCACGGATTTTGCGATGAAAGAGGAGTTTTCTGGCATCATGCTTCCCATGATCAAAGGGTCGCTCCCGGACTTCGCGCCCGTGTTCGAGGCCTACGCCGAGGATCTGAAGCGCGCCGCAGAAGGCCAGGCGTCATGAGCAAAGTCACGGGACTCGGAACCGCGGCCACGCCGTGGGAGCTGAAGACGCCCCCGGGAACTTCGGCCTACCAGGCTTACCAGGACGAAGCAGCCGATCCGCCGGCGCTCGTCGTGCAGGTGGGCAAGACGCAGCTTCGCTATCATCTGCGATCGATCCAAGATCTTCACGCCATGCTGACCAAGAATGGCGACTGGATACCGCTCAGCAGCGCGGACGAGCAGAAGCCCGCCGCCGACGGTACCGTCGAAGCCTGGGGTCGCGCGAGCAACAACCCCGTCAAGGGTTGGTACGGGCTCAAGAAAGGGCTGCGCGGGCGCTTCGGGATGTATGTCCCGCCGGTGCTCGAGGCGCTGGGTTTGGCCGAGGTCGAGCACAACGCGAAGAACAACCGGATGCGCGCCATTGCCAAGAAGAAGTGATGACCGAGACACCAACCGCTCTTGCCGACGCCCGCGAGCAGTTTTTGGCCATGGTCGACGGTGTGCGTCCCGAGCTTCATCGCTACTGCGCGCGGCTTACCGGTTCGGTCATCGAAGGAGAAGACATCGTTCAGGACACGCTGGCCAAGGCGTTCTACGCATTGAGCCTTTCGCCCGACGTCCCGCCTCTGCGTCCTTGGCTGTTTCGCATTGCGCACAACGCGGCGCTCGATTTCTTGAAGAGCCACGGAAAAAAATATACCGAGGCGCACGCCGACATCGAGGAGATTGCCGGATTCGACGACAAGCCCGATCCCGCGGTCGTACGCGCGGCCCTCGCCCGCTTTCTTTTGCTCCCCATGACGCAACGGAGCGCGGTCATCTTGAAGGACGTACTTGGCCATTCCCTCGAGGAGACGGCCGAAACGATGGGAACCACGATCATGGCGGTGAAGGCTGCGCTCGTGCGCGGGAGGGGCAAATTGCTCGAGCAAGAGTGTGACCATGCCGAAGTCGCACCGACGACCCGCGCCGATCTCGATCGGTACGCGAGCCTCTTCAACGCCCGCGATTGGGACGGCGTGCGCGCGCTCATCGGCGACGATTGCCGGCTCGATCTCGTGTCCAAATCGCAGCGCCGCGGCAAGCAGGTCGGCATGTACTTTGGCCGCTACGAAAAGTCGAACGTCGCGCTGCGCGTCGTGCGACTGGAAGGGCGACTCGCGTTTGCGGCCTACGTTGCCGGCGCCCCCGAGCCTGCCTATTTCATCCTGCTCGAGTTCGAGGATGGTCGCGTGATGTCCATCCGCGATTTTCGCTACGTGTCCTACATCGCGGCCGAGGCCGAGTTCGAGACGGTGGCTTCCTGACCAGCGCATTGATCATATCGATTCCTCGCCATCCCACCATTGATGACGTCGATTCCTGCCGCTTCTGTCGATAAAGGCCTATGGTCGGCGCCGAGTTTCCGTGATACCGCCAGATCAGCGCTGAAAAGCTCAGGCTGCAGCGGGGGATATCGAAGGGGGGGATCGATGGCCAATTTGCTTTGGCTGCAGGGTGGCGCGTGCTCGGGAACGATGTCGTTTCGCAACGCCGAAGAACTGAGCGCGTTCGGTCTGGTGACCGACTACCGGGTGCACAAGAAGTGGTGCGCGTTGCCGTCCCTGGCTCTTCCCCAAGCCGCAGTGGGTGTCGACTTGAGCGGGATCTAAGTGATTGGCATGGACGTGATGCCTTGAGCAATGGCGGGGGAATGCAACGAGTGATGCGCATCTTGATGGTCGACGCCGATGTCGAGCTGCTGTGCTCGCTCCGGCGCGAGCTCGACGAGAGTTCGTGGAACGTTCATTCGTGCGGCAGCGGCGAAGAGGCCGCCCGACTGATGAACGCCGACTCCTACGACGCGGTGGTCCTCGATCCTCACTTGCCCGACATGGACGGCTGGTCCCTCCTGTCGCGGCTTCTCGCGGAGCATGCCGACTGCGTCGTGCTGCTGCTCTCTGGCGATCTCGACATCGATTCCGCGGTGCGGGCCATGCGCATGGGAGTTCGTGACGTTCTTCGCAAGCCCATCTTCGGAGCCGAGCTGGACGCACGACTCCGCGAGGTCCTGCGATCGCGGCAGCCCGAGGGCGAACAGCAGGCGGCGGTCCTGTCAGTGGGCGAGCGAGCCGGCGTTGCCGAGCTGGCGATCGCCCTTCGCGATCGACAACGGCGAGCAGGACCAGAGCCCCTGGACGCTCGATCGCCGGGCGTCATGCGGGTCGGAGGGCGAGAGCCGTTGCGCGATCTCGAACGCCGCACCATTTACGAGACCTGGAGCTCGAGCGGTCACAACTTGAGCGCTGCTGCCCGCGCCCTCGGCCTGCCGCGCACCACCTTGCGCGATCGCTTACGCAAGTACGGGCTCCGCTAGTCGATGGCGACTCCTCGGCTCTCTTGCGACGCGATTATGATCTCGGTCTTCACCGAGTTGGCGATGTAGCAACCTTCGTGGGCCGCGTGGTGCAGGCGTTGCTCGTCGTCGGCCGTTGGCCGCTTGTCACCGGCGTAGACGATGCGTGGGTGCAGGGTGACCGAGCTTATCCACGGGACGCCGCGCTCGTTCTTGGTCATGACCCCGACGGCGTTATCGTCGTAACCGCTGATCTGGAACCCCGCTCGGCCGGCCACGTAGAGGTAGGTCAACATGTGGCAGCTCGCGATCGACGCCACGAAGGCCTCTTCGGGATCGACGTGCGCCGGATTCGAGTAGGGCTCGCGCACCACGGAGGGCGAGGGTGACGCGGCCACCGTGGCGCCGCCGTCGAAGCTCCAGGTGTGCTCCCGCGAGTACGTGCCCTTCAGGAAGTCTCCACTCGAATGAGCCCAGTGGATGATTGCCTTGTGCTCGGCCATGCGCGGCGAGCCTAGCACCAACCGAGACGAACGCCTGACGCGAAGCACGAAAGGTGGGGCCCCCGGCCGGTGGCTGGCGCGCATGCGAGAGCGGCCCCACTGGAAAGAGTGCTAGAAGGATCGTTCCCCGACAAAGGAGACGACCATGGCCAACGCATTTGCTCACATCGAGCTTACGACCGCAGATCTCGGCAAGGCAAAAAAGTTCTACAAGACGCTCTTCGACTGGAAGCTGACCGACATGCCGATGGGTGATGGCGGCGCCGTGTACACCATGATCGCTCCCGGCAAGGGACCAGGCGGCGGAATGCAAGCGCAGCCCATGCCCAATGCGCCGGTGACCTGGCTGCCCTATGTCGAGGTGGCCGACATCAACAAGACGCTCGCCAAGGCCGAGAAGGGTGGCGCGAAGGTCATCCTTCCCGCGATGGACATCGGAAAAAACGGCATCATTGGCGTCTTCGTCGATCCCACCGGTGCGATGCTCGGTGTGTGGGCAAAGGCGAAGCCTGTCAAGAAGAGCGCCAAAAAGCCCGCCAAAAAACCCGCCAAAAAGAAGCGCTGAGCAGCGCGTTTCAGGCGCCCGGCGCGACCTCGCTCACGATCTCGAACGAGCGAAGTCGCGCGGCGTGATCGAAGATCATTGCGGTGACCATGAGCTCGTCGGGCTTCGTTCGATCGACGAACGCCTCGAGACCCCGGCGCACGGTCTCGGGCGCGCCAATGACGCTGCACCGCAGGGCATGATCGAGCTGGGCTTTCTCGAGATCGCTCCAGCGGCCATTCATGCTGTCGACCGGCGGGGGCAGGGGACACGGTGCGCCGCGGCGAAGGGCGATGAAGGCTTGTTGAAGCGAGGTGAGGAGCCGCTCGGCCTCGCGATTCGAGTCAGCGGCGAACACATTGATGCCAAGCATGACGTACGGCTCGCCGAGCGACGGGGAGGGTCGGAACGTCGTGCGGTACATCTCGACCGCCTCGTCCAGTTGATCGGGGGCAAAATGCGAAGCGAACGCGTAGGGCAGGCCGAGATGAGCGGCGAGTCGCGCGCCGAAGAGGCTCGATCCGAGAATCCAGATCGGCACCTCGAGCCCCGTTCCGGGAACTGCGCGCACGCGCTGATCGGGCGTCGCCGCGTGGAAGTAGGACATGAGCTCGACGACGTCGTCGGGGAACGAATCGGCGTTGCTCGCGAGATCGCGACGAAGCGCGCGCGCCGTCAGCATGTCCGTGCCCGGCGCGCGTCCCAGCCCGAGATCGATGCGACCCGGGTAGAGCGCCTCGAGCGTGCCAAACTGCTCGGCGATGACGAGCGGCGCGTGGTTGGGGAGCATGATGCCCCCCGCGCCGACGCGAATCGTCGACGTGCCGCCGGCCACGTGGCCGATGACGACTGCGGTCGCCGCACTGGCGATCCCCGGCATGTTGTG
>JBBSDY010000137.1:0-8132 GCA_038240245.1 Polyangiales bacterium | reverse complement strand
GCCAGTCTAGGGTTTCGCGCGCCGCAGTCGTCCTCGCATTGACCGGCGCATGCGCGACGCGCGACCGGGCGGGTCCCATGTTTGCCACGGCAGCCGAGCTCCCTGACGGACCGCGTCGCCCCGATGGCGTGGTGGTCGATCCCAGCCCCGAGTTTCCCGCCGCCACCGACGACGGCGCCACCCGGGCGCGGGCCGGCAACGCCGAGCTGGCGGCTGCGCTCGTGGCGTTGAAACCACCGCTGCCGGACAAGCTAGCCCGCTCCGTGGTCTTTTCGTTTTTCCGGGCCGTGGTCACCGAGGATATCGATGCCATCGGAGCCCTGGCCACGGCCGACGCCACGACGCCCCTCAAGGCCCGGGGCGGGGCGATGGGAATCGCCGACATCTGGCGAAGCCGCCTGCGCCAATTTCGCTACCGCACCCTGGCGGGCGAGGTGCTCTACCAGGACGCCGACGTCGAGCTCTATCGCTACGACGACCTCGAAGCGGTGCTGCCGGGCCGGCCGTTCCGGCCCCCCGAGATGGCCCGTACCGATCTCCTGCTGAGGGTGCCCCTCCTGGTCGTGCGAGCGGGCAACGATCGCGTCTTCGGCGACGAGATGCTCTTCTTGCTGCGGCGCGACCGGGGGCGCTATCGCATCCGCCAGCTCATCGAAGACTTCCAGGCCCCCTAGCGACTGACTTCCCTGCCAGTGCAAATCCGAACGTAGTACGATGGTCCGCAATGGGGTTGCCGAAAGGCGCTGGGGAAGATCCCACACGGTGGGGGCCAAGGCTGCGTGTCCCGCTGCTCGGCGCCATGATCGTAGTGGCAGGGGGCGTCGTGCTCTTCGTGCTCGCCCGTCGTGAGCACGAGACCAACCCCCCATTGGATGCGCCCACGGTGATGGCTTCCGCCTCGTCGGCGCCTCCGGCACCCGGCGCCGAGCCATCGCCGCTCGGAGATCTAACGCGCGTCGACGTAAGCGATCTCTACCCCACCATCAAGCAACGCGCCGCGCAGTGGAGCAGCGACGCGCGGCTCGTCTCGATCGTGGCCGTCCCCGTCATCGGGAGCAAGGTCGACCTGTCCGCGGCCGGTGGCGAAATCGTCTACCAGTTCGCTGCGGCGCGCGACGCGACCGGCCGCGAGAAGCCTCGTGGGCGGCTCGACTTGCGGGTGACGCGCGACGGCATCAAGCCCCAGCCTAGCAACGAGGCGACCACCGCCGAGGCCATCGAGCCCAACTGTGTGTCCGACGCGGCAGCCAGGGCAGCACACGCTTCGGGCATCCCTTCCAACGTCAGGATGAAGCTTCGCTACGAAGTCGACCGCGTCCTCGGCCGCGGCGTCTGGACCGCCAAGGTCGACGGCCGCCGCGATCTCGACAGAACCATCGATGGAAAGACCTGCGCCATCATCGTCCGGCGATAGTGACCCGACGACGACGCCAGGCGCTCTTCGATGGCGTGGTCGTTCGCTGACTTACTGCGCGCACTGCCCCTGGTAGTTGACGTCATAGACGCCGTTCAGGCACGGAAGGGGCGCCCAGATGCGCTGCGCGGTGTCGTGTGAGAAGTCGATGAGCCCGCGGTAATTGCGCAGCTGCACGCAATAGAGGTTGTCGTCGCACACGAGATGAGCCGGATCCGAGGGCTTGACGCGGGTGTCCGGCAACACGATCGGCCGGCCGTTCCCGTCGACTGCGTAGAGAAAGCGCCCCGTTGCAGCATCGAAGGGCTGCTGGGGATTGGCCGGCTGGTAGGCCAGGGCCGAAAGCTTGTTCGCCCACTGAATCATCTTGGCTCCGATGCCCTTGTCGTAGGACTGGCCGAAAATGGCCTCGTTGCCGAACCGCTTGGCGATGTAGCTGAATCCGGTGACCGGGTCTTTCCAGGACACCATCTCGGCCGACGTGAAAGCGGGATCCGATTCGCTTCCCAGACGGTAGATGCGGAGCAGATCGAGCCAGTCGTTGCGCTGGGTGGCCGGCAAGAACACGTACGAATAGAACAGGACGAACTTTTGGATCTCGAAGCCGAGCTCGGGATCGATCGGCACGCCCGGCAAGACGGGATCCCGGGTGCCACCCACGAGGGGAACGCCCTGCCCATCGGTGCAGACCTGGTTGCCATTGGTGGGCCAGCACACCGCGGGTCCGTCCTGCGGCACGAACGAGACCCACCCGAGCTTGTTCGGATAACCGATGTTCTGCTGGTTGAACTTCACGTCGGGTACACCTGATAGCTTGGCAGCAACCCGCGGTGCATAGAGCGAGCTATCGTCGGTGACGAGCGAGCCGATGAGGCGGCGCACTCCGTCGGGGTAGAGGTTCGAGAAGTTCGACGTCAGCCAGCGGCCGTCGATGCCCTCGGCGCGCGACCAGTTTCCGCTGCCCGAGCCCTGGGAGACGATGTTGAAGATGGCGTGTGTCTTCTCGTAGTAGCTACCCGCCGAGTTGATGTTCCAGTACCCACCGGCCGAAACGAAGCCGTTTTCGATGGGCCGGGCGCCGTAGCTCGCGTCGGCTCCGACGTCGGACGATCCTTGAAACAGGTCGAGGTCGTGACGAACGTTGCTGCCAACCGCGAAACCGTCGTCGGGACGGAGGACGGGGTCGGAGCCGGCAAAGGAGTGCGGGCCGGGTTGAGGACGGCTGAGCACTCGCACGAAGTGGTCGAACGCGAGCGACGACGCAATGGCGAAGTCGCGCAGCGGCCCTCCCTGCCCTTCGAGACCGGCCACGGCGTCGGCAAACGAGCTGCCGGACCCGGGGCCTGCCACGTAGTTTCGCAGGACATAGTCGTGGGTGAATGAATATTGCTGGGCCAGGCCGGCGATCTTCCCATGGTAGCGGGAGACCGCGCGCTGGTAGGCGCCGTAGAGGCTGAAGCTGACCCTGCCGCGCCGGAAGTTGTCGAAGATGTGACGATCTTCGTAGAGCGAATCGTGAAACACCATCTCTTCGTAGATGTCGGCGCCGTTGTCGTGCTGGTAGGTCGATGGAATGCCACCCTCGACCGATCCGTCGCTGCTGAAGGCGTACGGCATGCGCGGCCGCTGGTCCTTGTCGAGAGCACGGCGCGTCACGATGTAGAGCGGATTGTAGTTGGTGAGCTGCGCATATGAGGTATCGGGGACCATCTCGCGCCAGTCGACGTAGTCGACGGGCATCCGGTCGCATACCTCGTCGCGCACGATGTGCCCGTCGAAGACCTTGTCGTAGATGCCGTTCTTTATCGGATCCCAGTACGATGGCGCCGTGGTGTCCGCCGGGCGGCACCGCTTGGGATCGAGCATGTTGAAGAGCTCGTTCCAGTGCGAGTAGTGAAGCCCGCCACCCACGAAGGCCCCGGCGAGCGGGTAAACAGCGGTGTCGACCATGTCGAACATCTCGGAGCCGACCGTCTCTTGCTGGGTGGTTGCCGCCTTGCCCGCCTGCGGCACTTTCACGCCGTCAGCGCGGACATCGACGATGTCGGCGTAGAAGGCGCGTGCGGCCGAGTAGTCGTAGACACCGATGCCGATGGTGTCCTGCGTCATGTCGCCCGCGTAGTCCATGATGCTGGTCTGCGACCACATCCAGATCATCTGGTCGATCTCGTCCTTGTCGAGCGGATCGAAGTAGCGCGGGCCGACGCAGGCGGAACCGTCGGCGGTGGGGCCGCCGCAGTCCTTGGTCACCGTGCCGCTCTTGGTTCGAAGCTGCCAGTACTGGGGACGGTAGTTGAGCTTGTCCCACGAGCTGGCGAAGTTGTGACGAAGGCCGACGGTGTGACCCATCTCGTGCGCGATGACGGCGTAGTTGAGCTTGCCGCGCAGGTAGTTCCACATCGTCTGGATGCGCGTGCTCTGGGCTTGCGCCGAGGCGTTGGCGTCGTACGGAAACTTGGTCTTGAAGATGTTGGCAAGGCCGATCAATCCATTGGGCTCGGGGGCCATCATCATGCACTGACCCTTGGCAGCCAGCTCGGCGTGGCCCTTTTGCTCCATCTGGGCGATGGCCTTGCCGTCGAGCCCTCTCAGCGGTGACGCGAGATTGAGAACGTCGTCGGTGATGGCGCTGTCCTTGTCGACGCCGGCCATCTGCAGCCACTGCGGGCTCATAAGGGCGGCCTCGGTGGGAGTTCCTTTGGCGAGGGCGAGCCGCGCGTCGATCTGCGCCTGGCCGGTGCTGGCCGTGGAGACAGGCTGCACCAAACCGGGTTGATCGACGGGGGGCGTGCTGATGGCCTCGAGATCTTGCCCGACCTTGCGCATGTTCATCGTGCGGCGGATGTCCGCAGCGTGGGCGAGCCTCTCGGGGGTGGTGGCGCTGCTCCCCAGGATCTTCTGATCGATCTCGGCGTTGGTCATGAGCGGCGACGAGCCGGGCACATGTGACGTCGCGGCCCTTGCCCATTCTTGAACGTAGTTGCCGCTCGTGATCTGATCGGTCGGAATCTCGCCGTTGATCCAACGGATCTGGTCGACCATGCTCTGCGCCGCCTGATCGGTGACGGTGTTCCAGACGTTGATGCTGGCCTGGATCACTTCACCGGTGAGCGGATCGGCATTGCTGGGACCGTAACCCCAGGGCGACGTCGTTTGCGGCGTCGGGACCACGTTGACCTGGTGGTAACGAAGGTCTCCGGGACGCGACACGAGCCCCACGGCGCCGCACATCGGGTCGTCGCCGGCACGCACCGGGCTGTGGCAAAGGGTGATGATGGGCTTCATCGCCGCCACCGAGTTTTTGTTGTCCGGGACGCAAGCCGCGTTGTCGCGGCCGCTCGTTGCCCAGCAGCGGTTGACGCTACGAACGCTCTCGACCTCGGCGTCGTCCGTGGCCACGATGGGAAAAGCGGCCTTGCAATCCTGGCCATCCCACGGGGTCCCTGTCAGCGAGGCGCCCTGGGTGCGGGTGCATTCGACGCGCCGGGCGGCCTGAACGGCCACGCGAAGGGCGGTGTCCCATTCTTCGGCCGCGTGGTTGCTCGACTCGAACGCAATCTCGTCGGCGCCATTGAGGTTGAAGTGCCATGCTACGGGAGCGGTCTTGCGCTGCGAGTAGGGAATCGTGCACAGACCCACGAAGTCGTCGCACTTGGAGCCGGCGCTGGTCGGCGACTCGCACTCGTCCTCGGTTCCGTCGCGGTTGGCGTCGGCGTGGGGATCGACCCCCGGGGTGCGATTGCAAGTGAGGGCGAGGTGGCTCTTCTCCCAGATGTTGTAGCGCTGGATGAGGTGGTGCCACTGGCTGTCGATGATGCCGTAGTGCCGGTCGTAGCCGAGCCGATCCACCGTGAAAGCGCCGTGAGCATTGAAGCGCGCGCCGTCCCACTCCTGCGGCGAGTAATCGCGGTACCCCGGCTCGCCGGGCTGCGCGATGCGCCAGAACGAATGGCGCAGCTTGACCTCGGCCGAATCACACGACGCCCAGGGAGCCGATCCCCCCACGACCACAGCGGCGTAATAGAAGCACGAAGGAGAACCGCCGATTTTCTTGGGCTTGATGAAGATTTTGTTGGTGACGTCGAAGTAGCCCTGATCGGGCTCGAAGACGGGAGCGTCGGGATCCTTCGGGTCATCGACACGGTAGGACAGCGACTCGAGCTCTTCGCCGTCGAGCTGCAGCGCGGCCAGCGGATCGAACGAGTAGCTGGAGACGATCTTGTTGGTCGACCAGTCGACCCGCATGTACCCGCGCTCGTACCACGGCCGGTCGCTCGAGTTTTCGACCACGACATTGAGCTCTTCGCCGGTTTGCGGGTTGTAGTCACGCTTGATGTCGAAGTGACTGTCGATGTCGAACGAGGCGATCACTGCGCCGCTGTTGGTCGTTCGATTGCCCTTGCCGTCGACGCCGTTGACCGTCTCGTAGGTGAGACGCGCGTTCAATACCTTCTCGCTGATCTCCCATTTGATGCGCGCGAGGGATCCCGTGGCGCCCGTGTAGACCGATGCCTGCACGCCGAACGGGACATCGACGACCGTCGTCGATGCGTAGAACTCGGGGTCATCCGACGGATCGCTCAGATTCGGACCAACGAAAAACGTCTTGGCCAGGGCATTCGCCTGAACCTTGTTGATCGGGTCTCGCTCTTGAGCACATCCAAACGATACGGTGGCGACAAGGGCCGCAAGCCCGAGCCGCATAGCAAGGCGGTGATAGTCCACGGGCACCTCCGGGAAGCACCATTACAGTAGGGCAAGCCGCCAGGGTGTCAAACCAAAGAGTGAAGCAATCACGCCGTGTTTTTCGCACCGCCGATTGGCTCACCGATTGGCTGGGCGGCGTACGTTTCCGTGGCGCCTCCGCCACTGGCGTAGACGGGACGTATTGTTTCGGAACTCTACATCCCGGCTAGAATCTTGTAGGCAGCCTGCTCGGGAACGAGCTCGAGACGGTTGTCAGCGACGGTGTGTCGCCATTCTTCGCCCTTGAGGCCGGGGATCTTGTAGGAGGCGCTGTAGGTGTAGTCGACCAGGATGCGATTTTGCGCCCCGTGGTTGACCTTCCGATAGCGAATCTCGTACCGGATGGCCCGGGTGTCCTTGAAGCGCCCTTCGAGGTATTCGCGCAGGCCCGAGAAGTCCATGTCGTCGGTCGCGTCGACGTTGCCGCCGTCCTCGTAGTACCGAGGGCTCGCCATCGAGAGTAGGAGTGGAACGTTGCGCTCCTCGACGGCGTGCCGGTACTTCTCGCAGAACGCGATGATCTTGCGGTTGTCGTCGTTGTCTTCGACGTCCGTGTTGGGAATGTAGTGCGCCGCGCAACCAACCAGCGCGAGCAACGACAGTGCAAACCAACCAAGCAGTGACCGCTTCATGACCCGTAGCCCAACGCCGAACGGCGGGCTCCTATTCCGCGGGAAACATAGAAGACCTCGAGGGCGCTAGGCAACTTTAAGTGCTTGCCCTGGCACCACTTCGCCAGATCCCAGTTTCGTCGGAGTAGCTCAGACTCCCCCGTAAGGACCTGACCGACCAGGCCGAATACCTGTCGCAGGCAGCGGACTCGCGATCGCCTTGCGGCCCTTCTGACGGGGGGCAACTGCGTGGTGCTAGGGCAAGCTGGCGAGATGGGCTGCGAGCTCGATGTGGCCCGCCGGCCCCGTCCAGATCCAATCCTGCCCGCTGGACAGGGCTCTCGGGATCTCACCCTCGAGGCGCCGCAGAGCGGGACCGCTGCCCACCAGGGCCGCGCACGCGCCCTCGTCGATGGAGGGAGCCTGCGCCGCCGAGAGCAGGGCGGCCGTTGGACCGCCGGCCAGATCGACGGCCACCACCAACATCGCAACCGCGTCTCCCGCGGCGACCAGATCGCGCGCCACGGCGAGCGCCTCGAGGCCGCCGTGCAAGCTGCCCCCCACCGCGAATGTCGGCCCGGTCAGGTGAAAAGCGATGGCGCATTCTCCCGCCGCTGCGTTGGGCGACGTGGCGGGAAAGCGGCGTGGCTCGGCCAGGGCCGCCCCGCGCTCGCGACGACGGGCATCGAAGAGCTCGTTCTGCTCGAGCGTGGCAAGCGAATATCCGACGACGAGCCCCGCACCCGCGAAAGCCTCGAAACCAACCTGTGAGCCCAGGCGGTAGACGGCCGACACGACGAGCCTCGCCATGCGGTCGAGGCGGTGCAAATGCGGGTGCCGGTGTGCGAGAGCATCGCTCATCGTGACAGCCTCGAGTGCTTCGCGAACCAAGACGTGGTCGGCCACGAAGACGGGACGGGCCGGTCGCGCGCGGCCTGGGGTCGCGCCGGGCGTGAGCACGAGCGCCGCATTGGCTCCCCCAAAAGCGGAGGAGAGCTTGAGGGCCGCGCGCAGCGACGCAGTTTCGTTGGTCGAACCGAGCCGAACCGCGCACTCCGGATCCAGCTCTCCTTCTCCGGCGGCCGCCGGCGCGATCCCTCGCGCCATGGCGTCGCACGCGGCCAGCGACTCGAGCGCGCCAGCTGCACCCAGGGTGTGACCAATCTGCGCCTTGAACGGGTGAACGATGCTCGCCATGTCGTCGCCCAGCGCCAAACGCATGGCTCTGGCCTCGGCCGGATCGTTGAAGGGAGTGGCCGTGGCGTGCGCGCTGATGAGATCGATCTGCGATGGCGCAATGCCGGAATCCGCGAGGGCCAGCGCAGCAGCTCGTCCCAGCCCCCGACCGGTGCGGTCCGGTG
>JBBSDY010000136.1:0-8139 GCA_038240245.1 Polyangiales bacterium | reverse complement strand
TGTCAGGCTTGGGCTTGGCGGGTGCCGTGGCGGCTGGCTTCTTTTTGGCGGGCGCGGGGGTCTTCTTGCGCTGGGCCTCGGCGGACGCGGTGAGAAGCAGCGTGATGGCGAGGGTGGAAGCAACGGCGGCGAGCGGGCGGCGAAGGGAGCGACGCATTCCCTTCAACAAACACGCCCAGGCGCAGGATGGCAAGTGGATTCACGCGGTTACTGACATAACCGTGTCGGTTCTCCGCGCCGCCGGATCACGATCCGCGCTGATTCAAGCCACGTGATAGAGCATCACATACACGACGACGCCTGTGACGGATACATACATCCACACCGGAAACGTCACCCGCGCGATCTTGCGGTGCTCGATGAAGCGCGAGCGGCGCGCGAGAAAGAGCGTGCGCAGCACGAGCGGCACCGTCGCAACGGCAAGAACCATGTGTGAAAAAAGAATCGTCAGGTAAAGAGTCTTGAGCCAACCATCGCCCGGAAACCGGTGCGTGCCCGTCAAGTAGACGCGAGTCAGGTAGCAGACGAGGAAGATCGCCGACGTGGTGAACGCCGCCTGCATGGCGAAGCGATGGCGGGCGATCTGCTTTTTCTTGATGGCATCCCACCCCACGAGCAAGAGCACGGCGCTCGTGCCGTTGAGGGTCGCATTGACCGCAGGGAGGGTCTCACCGACCGTCACGATCATCCTCCTTGCTCGGCGACGAGCGACGCGATGGCTTCCTTGATCTGCTCCATGCCCTCGGGATCGGCGTCGAAGTAGCCGCGCACACTTCCCTTGGCGTCGACGAGCACGAACCGCTCGCCGTGCATCACGTCGAACGCCGACGTGTCCGCTCCGCCTTTTTCGAACGCGATCTTCATGCCGCGGGTGACGGCGCGGTTCACCTCGGCGAGAGGTCCAGTGAGAAACATCCACCGCCGCTCGTCGGCCTGCCACTTGACCGCGTAGGCGGCGAGCTTGTCGGGGGTGTCGACCTCGGGATCGACCGAGAAGGACACCAGGCGCACGGGCATCTCGCGGCCCGAGGCGCGCTCGCGGTCGGCGAGATGTTGCTGCAGCGTGCGCATCTTCGAGGTCAGCATGGGGCAGGCCGACTGGCACCCCGTGAAGATGAAATCGGCGACGAAGACCTTGCCGCCCAGATCGTGCAGGGTAACGACCTTGCCGCGCTGATCGACGAGCGAGAACGGCTCGAGCCGGGTGAGCACGGGGAGCGCCGACGCCTGAGCGCCATGATGCCGGTAAGCGACGACGGCGATGGAGAGCACCAGCGACGCGCCCACCACCCACCCGAGCTTGCCGCGGAAGGTCACCGGCAGCCGACCACCAGGGCGCCGAAGAGCAGCACCAGGTAGACGATTGACACCGCAAAGAGCGAGCGAGCCCAGCGCGTTCCCGAGGCCTCGCGAAGACCGTAGCACCCCCAGCCGAAGAACACGGCGCCGAGCAGGCTCGCGATCCACAAGTAGATCCGACCCTCGACGCCGAGTGGAACCAGGAACAGCGTCACCGCGACGAGCGCCAGGAGGTAGCGAACGATGCTGTGCTTGGTGGCGCGAACGCCGACCGTGTTGGGCATCACCATGAGCCCGGCGCGCGCGTAGTCGTCGCGGCGGAAGATGCTGATGGCCAAAAAGTGCGGCACTTGCCAAAGAAAAAGGATTCCGAAGAGGACCACCCCGGCGGCGCCGATGCGTCCAGTGGACGCCGTCCAGCCAAGCAGGGGAGGCATCGCGCCCGGCACGGCGCCCACGAGCAGCGCCCAGTGCGAGCGTTGCTTGAGCGGCGTGTAGGCGAGCACGTAGCTCAGGTGCGCGAGCACCGCGAGCAGCGCGGTGACGGCGTTGACGCCGATGGCCAGAATGGGCACGGCGATGACGGACAGCGCCACCCCGAACCACAACGCCGCGCGCGGCGAAAGGCGACCCGCGGGCAGCGGGCGATCTTGCGTTCGGGTCATGCGGCGATCGACATCGCGCTCGATGTACATGTTGAGCGCGTTGGCTCCGGCCACGATGAGCACCGTGCCGAGCAACGCCAGCGCGATGGTGAGCGCGTCGGCTCGAACCGGGGCGAGCCACAGACCGCCGGCGGTGGTCGTGATGACGAGGGCGGTGATGCGAGGCTTGGCGAGCGCGACGAGATCGCGCACGGCGATCGTCGTGACGGGCTTGTCGTAGACCTCGAGCACCGGGTTGGTCATGACGAACGACTCGACGACCGGTTACTCGCCCTTTTCCGTCCCATCGAACGAGAACTTGAGATCGGCCGTCTTGTTCGCCTCGATGGTGACCGTGGCGGTCTTCAGGCCGTACTTGGAGTGCCAGGCTTCGACGGTGTATTTGCCGGCCGGAACCTTGTCGAGCTTGAACGATCCGTCGGTGCCGGTGGTCTGGAAGAAGGGGTGGTCGGTGACGACGAGAAAGCCGGTCATCCACGGGTGAACGTCGCACTTGAACTTGAGCGTTGCTGCCTCGGTGGCGACGTTGTCCTTCTTGATGGGCGGCGAGCCCGCGGGCTGCCCCTGGTTCAGGATGGTCTCTTGACCCTTGTAGGTGTGAACGTTGTGCATGGTCTTGTCCATGTTCTCGACCTGCACCACCTGGCCGGCGACGGCGCCCTGCACGCGGGGAACGTACATGCAGTCCTCTTGCTTGACCATGACCGGCGAGTCGGGCGCAGCGAACTTGCCCTTCACCGCGCCGGGCGCGATGCGAACGAGAACGTCTTTCATCGTGGCGTTGCTGTTGACAATCACCTCGTTGGACTTCATCGGGTGAGCGCCGCAGATCGGATCGGCCTTGCGCGGTAGCTCGGCGGCCTCGGGAGCTTTGCCGGTGAATGCCACGGTTCCGCTGACGCTTCCCACGCCGGCCGACGCTGCGGCGGGCTCGGCCTTCTCGGCCTTGGTGGCTTTCTCGGGCGCTGCGGCGGGCTCGACGGAATCATCGTCGTCCTTGGGCTTCTTGGAGCAGTCGAGGGCGGCCAGGGCGAAAAGGGCGAGGGAAACGGGAACGAGCCAGCGACTTTGCCGCATGCGAGAGCCTCCTACGATTGGTGCCCCTGAAAAAAGGTCAGAGGTGTGGCCGGGGTGTAGGGAACCGGCCCCTCCGCGTCAAGGCGAAATTGGTGGGGCGCGCGAGAATTTGCCTCAATCTCGGGGACTTGGCGGCCCCGTCAGGCGGCGTTGGCGCGCTCGGAATTTGCCATCAGAACCGCCCACATGCCGCGGTCGTCGCGGGCCGCCAGGGGCGTCGCGAGCGCGGCGAGCGCAAGCGCCAGGGCGCAAAGGGGAACGTCGGTGGTGGGACGAGCGAGCAGAACCAACGCAAAGGCGCCGGTCACCGCGGGGATCTGGGCACGGGCGGTCAGCGCGGCCAGCGCGAGCAGGGGAGCGCTCGTCTCGAGGGCGTAGCGAAACGGCGTCCAGACATACGCGGCTGGCAGCGCGAGAAGACGATCCACGCCGCGGTAGGCGACGAGCTGCCACAGCGGTCCGCCCTCGCGCGACGCTCCCCTGGCGACGCCCCACGCCAGCGTGCACGACACGAAGAGCGCGGCGCGGGCGGTCCACACCGTGGCCTTCTCGGAGCGGGTGGCGAGCCACGCGAACGCGGTGAGCACGGCCAGGGTGTCGCAGACGACCGATCCGGTGGCGACCAGGCGCGCGAACGTGGCGAGCGCCACGCGAGCATTTTCGCCCGCATACCAGGCGAGCACGCTCGCCACGAGGTGCATGAGCGCCGCGACGCCGGCCAAGAAAAGCAGAACGCCGAGCGCACGGGTGCGCGGGATGGCGATCGCCTCGCGACTGGCCACGATCGCGATGAGCCCGCTCGCCAGGCCAGCCACGATGCTCAATCGTTCGGGCAGCGGATCGAGAAAGGCGGGAGGCACGAGCGAAACGATGCAGATGCCGAGCACGGTCGCAGTCAAGCGGTAGGCGCTGGTGAGCTTTCGCTCGCGCGACGTGAGCATGATCTCGAGCACGATGACCACGAGGCCAATGAGCGCAAAGAGGTAGGTGGCGAAGGCCCCGGCGCGATCGGCGTAGGCGATGATCTGGTCGAGACCTTCGCGCGCGCCGCGCAGCGCCGGGGAAAGCGTTCGGCCGAGCAGGACAGCAAAGACCCCGGCGATCGCCGTGGTGCGCACGAACGGCGGTACCAGGGCCTTGTTTGCGTCGTCGGGGCTCACGCGAGCGGCCTCATCGGGGGGCATCCTAGCTCCCCTTCAACCCGCAACCTCAGAACTTTTCGCGGGCGACTCAGCCCGCGTAGCCATTTTTCCGACGGCCGACGGGCCCCAGCGTGGGACCCATGAAACCTTGCCGCGAGCCTTGCGAGGGTGGAGCCTGCTGCTCGCGCGGATCGATTCCAGGAAACGGCGCCGCGGGCGGCTTGGGCGCGGTCGGCTCGTTGGCCGGCGGTGCGCTCAGCATGTAGGGACGTGCGTTGATCGTCGAGCACGCAAAGACGGGATCGCGATGGAACTCCCAGTGGAAATAGACATTGCCGTCGGGCGAGACGATGGCCTTGGGAGGCTTGCCGAAGGGCGACGCGCGCTGCACCGAGTCGAGCGCCGCGACATCGAACGCCGTGATGCCGCTCGTCCGGACGACACCCATCCGAATGACGTGCCCGTCGTCGCGATCGAGCACGATCTCGAGGCGCGTCATGAGCGCCGGCTCGTTCAGGGGATGGTTGGAGGGCAGGCCGTCGAGCGATCCCAGAAAGTCTTCGGCGAAGATGGGATGGATGCGGTTGTGGATGGTGACCAGGTACGTGCCGAAGGGGCTGCGCGCCGTGTTGAGCGCCGTCTGGTTGCCGGGCTTGACCGACGAGACGTAGTTTTCGATGGCCGGGCGCCATCGTTCGAAGCTCGAGTTTTCCCACGAGCCGCGGTGCGCGCTCTTGCGGCGCTCGCCGTCGGCCATGCGCTCCTTGTTGAGCTTGTCTTCGCCAACCACCGCGACGACTGACTGCGGCGTCATGTTCAGGTTCACGCCGCTCGGGGTGGGCGTCCCTCCGAGACCGAGCATGCCGATGGGTGAGCTGGGAACAGGAGGAGGGGGAAGACGGCCGCGTCCCTCACCCGCGTTGCTCGAGGCACCGTTGTCGCCGGGGCGCGCCGGATCGAGGTGGTAGGTGCCATTCTCGGAGCTGATATTCTCGGGCGAGGCCGGACCTGCGCCCCCCACGGGCGGCGCGGGTGGCGCCGGCGCCACGTGTGGAGCGGGCTCTTTGGTACCCGCAAGCTTGGGGCTCGGCTCGACACCGGGCGCGGTGCTCTTGTTGGGATCGCTGCCCTTGAGCATGACGCCCTTTTGCGCGTGCTCGCTGTCGGGCGAGCGAGCGTTCTCGCCGGGGGCGTGCGTGGGATCGCCTGGGTGATCGTCGCTATCGCCGACCTTTTCGTGATCGCTGTTGCCGGGCTTGCCCTGGGGACCGCCGTGATGGCCGCCCGGTGAGGGGTTGGCGTCGTCTTGATCGTGCGCGGTGATCTGCGCAACCGACTCGTCTTTGACGTGGTTGGCCTCGTCGCCGATGAAGCGCGCGGTGGGGTTGTCCTCTTGATCGGGCTGGGCGTGCTGTTTGACGGCGATGCGGTGATCGATGACCGGGGGTTGCTGCTGCTGCGGCGCGGCGGGAGGCGTCGTCATGATGGGCAGCGCGATTTTCTTGGGCTCGACCTTTTCGGGCGCCTTTTTGGCTTCCGGCTTCTTCTTCTCGGGCTTGGCGGGATTTTCGGGTCGCGTCTCTTGGGCCACCTTGTCTTCGGGCGGTGGGGGCGGCTCGTCGGCCTTGGGGGCGGGGACGTTCTCGAACGCGATCTCGATGTTGGCCGGCTGCAGGCGACCGCGAATGGAGCGCGCGAAGCCTTGCAGCTCGGAGCGATCTTCGATCACACGGGCGATCTGCTCGGCTCCGCCACCGGTGGCGATATGGGCAAGTACGGCTGTGGAAATCCACAGCAGGAGCGGGACATTTTGCTCGCGCGACATTGAGCTCCCACGGCCAAACGACCAACCGCACGCTAGCATTGCTGGGCTTTCACCGCAAAGGACGGTGGGCCCTCCTGACCCCTGCTACGCCGCCTCGAGACGAGCAGGACGGGAAACTCGGAGCTAGACTTTGGTGATCGCGCCCCAGTTGTCGGCGATTTCCTGGGCTGTCCAAACCCCGCCGTCGGCTTCTTTGAATTTTCCGGCGCTCTCGACGACCCGGTAGACGTACATGCGGGCCCCAGAGATCGCGAGTACGTGCCCGGTCCGATCTGCACACAGGTCGGACCCAAGGTAGAGCGCCCCGGGAGCGATGTGCTCGGGGGTCAAGGTGTCCATGCCCTGCATCATGGGTAGATCATCGGTCATGCGGGTCCTGGCGATGGGGGCGATGGCGTTGACGGTGATGCGGTGCTTCGACAGCTCGATCGACGCGGTGCGTGTAAGGCCGTAGATGCCGGCCTTGGCGGCCGAGTAGTTGCTCTGCCCGAAGTTGCCGAGCATGCCCGAGAGGCTCGTGGTGTTGACGATGCGGCCTCCGCCTCCCTGGGCGATCATTTGCCGGGCTGCAGCCTGCGTGCAGAGAAACGTGCCCTTGAGGTGCACGGCGATGACGGCCTCCCACATGGCCTCGTCCATCTTGAGCAACGTCTTGTCGCGCAGGATTCCCGCGTTGTTGACGAGCACATCGAGCCGGCCGAGCTTGTCGACGGCGGTCTTGACGATGTTCTCGGCTCCCGCGGCGGTGACGACCGAGTCGTAGTTGGCGACGGCCTTGCCGCCCGTCGCCACGATCTCGGAGACGACCTGGTCGGCCATGCTCGACGACTGGCCGCTGCCGTCGCGTCCTCCCCCGAGATCGTTGACCACGACGCTGGCGCCCTCGCGTGCGAAGAGAATGGCCTCGGCGCGTCCTATGCCGCCGCCCGACCCAGTGTTGATCGCCTCCTTGCCGTCGAGAAGACCCATGAACGTCCTCTTACCACGCGCAGATGATGCCAATCCCCATTTGGACGGCGACCTACGATAACATCGCGCGCACCTTGCGCGCTCACGCGTTGATACTCCCCACGATCGCGACGCTCGTGCTTTGTCACATCGCGGCGGGGTGCGGTCGCAGCGCCACCCCCGCGCCCGCCGAGGCTTCCACGCAACCGGCGGCGAGCTCCGCGGTTGCCGCGCCGGTGTGGAAGGGGCCTGCGACGAAGGTGGCCGTCGAGGCGAGCGCGATGGGCACGCGGCTGTCGTTCGTTGCGCTCACGTCCGAGAAGGCCGACGAGACGCACGTGCGCGCGGCGATCGATCGAGCGGTGGCCGAGATCCGCAGGCTCGAGGCGCTCATGACCACGTGGCGGGACGACAGCGAGGTCTCACGGATCAACAAGAATGCAGGGATCGCGCCGGTCAAGGTGGGAGCGGAGACGCTCGAGGTGATCGACAAGAGTCTTTGGATCAGCGGGCGATCGGAGGGCGTGTTCGACATCACCTTCGAGGTGATGCACGGTCTCTGGAAATTCGATCAGGACGCCGATCCGCACCCGCCCACGGCCGCGAAGGTGGCCGAGCGCAAGAAGCTCATCGACTACCGTCATGTGATCGTCGACGACGCGAAGTCGACGGTGTTTCTCGACAGGCCGGAGAGCCAGATCAGCTTGGGGGGGATTGCCAAGGGGTATGCCATCGACAAGGCTGCTGCGATTCTGCTTTCGGCAGGGATCGAGAATTTTCTCGCGCAGGCGGGGGGCGATCTTTACGTTCACGGTCACAAGGGCGACGGCTCGCCCTGGATTGCCGGCGTGCGCGATCCGCGGGGGCCGGAGGGTTCGTATTTTGCGGCGATGCCGGTGGTCGACCACGCCTTTTCTACGGCGGGTGACTACGAGCGATCTTACGTGGTGGGGGGCAAGCGTTTTCATCACATCATCGATCCGCGTACGGGGTATCCGGCAACGGCGTCGCGCAGCGTGACGATCTGGGCGAAGGATGCATTCACGGCGGATGCTCTTGATGATGCTGTGTTCATTTTGGGGCCGAGGAAGGGGATGGAGTTGGTGGAGTCGATTGACGATGTTGGGGCGGTGGTGGTGGATGGGGAGAACAAGGTTTGGATTTCGAAGAGGTTGGAGGGGAG
>JBBSDY010000135.1:0-8184 GCA_038240245.1 Polyangiales bacterium | reverse complement strand
GGTACCACAAGCAAGTCCGCTCCATGGTACGCCCGTTGCTCGGGCGAGTGGCCATCCTCGTGACGACCCTCGACAAAGCCTGGAAGTGGCTCGTCGATTTCGTCCGCGAGCTCGTCGATTCTCGCACCACCGGCATGGCCGCCGAGCTGGCGTTCTGGCTCTTTCTTTCGCTGCTTCCGCTCGCCGCGGTGGCGGGGCTCGTGCTGGCGCGGCTGGCCATGGGCAGCGAGCGCGTACCGGGGCTACTGGCCACACTCCCCCCCGAAACGCGCACCCTCATTCAAGAGCAGCTTGCCGCGGTCGCGGCGTGGAACGGCGGTAAAGTGGCGGCCCCCGCGGCGATCGTTTTTCTCTGGCTGGCTTCGGGCGGTCTTCATGCAGTGTTCGACGTGCTCGAGGTCAAGGCGGGCGTCTCGCGGTCGTGGTGGAAGAAGCGGCTCATCGCGCTGACCACTTGCATCGGACTGTCGCTCGGCGTGGCGTTGATTGCCCTCCTGCTGACCGGGCTCGACAGGGCGGGTGCCCTCGTGCGCGGAGCCTGGCCTTGGGAGCTTCCCCCGACCACCAGCAGGATCTACATCGTCGGCAGGATGATCATGGGGCTCGTCACCGCCGTGGGCCTGGTTTCCGGCCTCTACACGGTGGGTGTCCCCAGCACGGCTCGTCGCAGCCGCGTCGTCCTGCCCGGTGCCGTTCTCGCCGTCGCCGTGCAAGCGCTGCTCGGCTACGGCTACGCGTTCTATATCTCGAAGGTGGGCGCGAACAGCGCGTACCAGGCTGGGCTGTCGATCATCGGCGTGACCATGATCGCGCTCTATCTCTTTGCGCTCGCGCTGCTCGTTGGCGCGGAGCTCAACTACGTCATCCGCGAGCACCGGGTCCACCCGTGATGCCGTGGTGGCTACACGCGCAGGGTGGCGCCCAGCTCGGCCTTGGCCTTGGACACGACGGCGGCGTGCCGTTCGTCGACTTCTTGATCGGTGAGCGTGCGCGCGTCGGAGGGAGCGGTCGCTGCGCGGGGATCGCGGTAGACGACGTGAAAGGCGAGCGAACGATGGTCGGCGGGAACCGATCCACCGCGAAAGACGTCGAACACTTGAACTGATTCGCAGAGATCCCCGGCTGCCTCGCGAATCAAGCGCTCGACTTGCCCGGCGGGCACGTCGTCGTGAACGACCAGCGCGATGTCGCGCGTCGCCGCCGGTAGACGCGGAATCGGCGAAAATCGTGGGCTCTTTCGACCGATGCGGGCGAGCTCGCCGAGATCGAGCTCGACGACGACCACGCCAGCAATGTCGAGATCCCATGCCCGCAGCACGTCGGGATGCAAAGGCCCGATCTGGCCCACGCGCTCGCTGCCGACGAGGACATCGGCGGCGCCTCGCGGATGAAGATGGGGCGCGCGGCCGTCGCCCGTCTGGCTGATCACGCGCGCGATGGTGCCCGCGACGCGCCCGGCGATCTCGACGCCCAGCCCCTTGGCGTCGTAGACATCGAAGGGCTCGGACTTCGTCAAATATCCGGGACGCTGGCCCGCCAGCACGGCGGCAAAGCTGGAGACCTCGTGCGGCAGCCCGTCTGCGCCGCGGCCAGGCTCGAAGATCGCGCCGACCGTGAAGAGCCGCGCCTCGGTCTCGCCGTGTCGCCACGCTCTTTGCACCGCTTCGAGCAGGCCCGCAAGCAGCGACGTGCGCATCACGCTTCGTTCGTCGCTGAGCGGATTTTTGAGAACGACCGGTGACGATGGGGCGCCGAGCGTCTGCAAATCCTTGGGCGAAACGAATCCGTAGGTGATGGCCTCGGACAGGCCGAGGGCCACGGCCGCGCCCCGCACAGCGGCCTCGACGACACCGGTGTCGCGCGCCGGCTGCGGGCGAATCGCCGGCAGCACCGTGGGAATCGCATCGAGACCGCGGACCCTGGCGACTTCTTCGATGAGATCGGCCTCGCGCTCGACATCGGGTCGGAACGTGGGGACGGTCACCTGAGCAACGAGGGCGTCATCGGGTGAGGTCTGCGTCTTGAACCCGAGGCGTCGCAGGATCGACGACGCCTCGCCAAACGGCACGGGGGCACCGAGCAAGGCATCGAGCCGCGCCGAGCGCAGCGTGACCACGCGCTCGCGCGGAGGATCTTCGAACCGGTGAATCGCCCCCGACACCGCCGATCCGCGGGCCAGCTCGACGATGAGCGAGGCCGCGTGCGCCAGGACATCGGGCGCGTCGCCGCGATCGACGCCTCGCTCGAAGCGATGGCTCGACTCGGTGTGAAGACCGTGTCGACGCGAAGAGCGGCGCACGCCGCGCGGCGTGAAGTAGGCGCACTCGATGAGCACGCGCCGGGTGCCCGCGCCGATCTCGCTACCCTCGCCTCCCATCACCCCGGCCAGGGCCACGGGCCCTTCGGCGTCGCAGATGACGAGATCGTCGGTATCGAGCTCGCGAACGACGCCGTCGAGGGTCTTGAGCTTCTCGGCGGCCCTGGCTCGTCGCACGATGATCGAGCCGCCCCTGACCCGGTCGAGATCGAAGGCGTGAATCGGATGGCCGAACTCGAAGAGTACCAGGTTGGTGATGTCGACCACGTTGGAAATGGGGCGAACGCCGAGGCTCGAAAGACGGTAGCGAAGCCAAGCGGGCGACGGCCCCACGTTGACGTCGACCACGACCGCGGCTCCGTAGTGCGGACAACGCGCGAAATCTTCGACGGTGACCTTGACGAACGTATCGATCGTGCCCTCGGCGACGCGGGCCGGTGACTCGGGGGCAGGAAACCCGAAGGGCAGGCCATAGAGCGCCGCTACCTCGCGGGCGATCCCCACGTGCCCGAGCGCGTCGGGCCGGTTGGGCGTCACGCCAATCTCGAAGATGCTGTCGCCCGCGCCGGGAACGGCTTTCAAGAACGGCGTTCCGGGCTCGGCCGATCCCGCATCGAGCACGAGGATCCCCTCGTCGCCGCCCGTCCCCGGAGGCAAAAGACCCATCTCGGCCTCGGAGCAGAGCATGCCCTCGCTCGTGACGCCGCCGATCTCACGCGCCGCGATGGTCAGGTCCCGCGCGGGCAGGTGGGCGCCCAGGGGCGCGAGCGCCACGAGTCCTCCCGGATCGGGCACGTTGGGGGCGCCGCAAATGACCCGCTGCTCGTGGCCGGCTCCGCGATCGACAGTCACCAGTCGAAGTCCCGAACGGCTGGGGTGGGGCTCGATCTTGCGAACGGCCGCCACGACGAGGTTTTCGAGGCCGGCACCGAAGGCGTGGATGGCCTCGACCTCGAGACCGGCCCCGGTCAGCCGATCGGCGATTTCGCGGGGCGAAGCCTTGAGGTCGGAAACCAGCGCCTTGAGCCAGCGATACGATGCCTTCATGTTGCGGGGAGCGCGCTTTTACCATGCCCTCGGGGCTTGCGCGAGAGTGGACGACAAGTCGATTGCGCCCGGTGAACGCAATCTGGCAGCGAGAATCTGCGGAGTAGTGCTAGAGGCTGAAAGCATAATGATCTCGAAGATCGTTCAGGCGGGCGAGCCGGTGTTGCGCAAACGCGCTCGGCAGCTCAGCGTGGACGAGATTCGCAGCAAGTTCGTGCAAGAGCTCATCGATCGGATGCGCGAGACGATGCGTGACGCGCCGGGAGTCGGTCTTGCTGCACCCCAGATCGGAGAGCCTCTACAGCTTGCAGTCATCGAAGACCGAGCCGACTACCAGCGCAACGTGAAGGCCGAGCGCCTCACGCTGCTCGAGCGAAAGCCGGTGCCGTTCCATGTCATCGTCAATCCACGGCTCACGCTGCTCGAATCGGCCAAGCCCTCCTTCTTCGAGGGCTGCCTCAGTGTCACCGGATTGGTGGGGCTCGTCCCCCGCGCGCTCGACGTCCACCTCGACGCCCTCGACGAGCACGGCCAGCCCGTCAGCATCGACGCCCATGGGTGGCACGCGCGCATCCTGCAGCACGAGTTCGATCACCTGCAGGGGGTGCTCTACGTCGACCGCGCCTATCCACGCACCTTGATGACCCAGGAAAGCTACGCCGTGCACTGGGGCGCCAAGTCGATCGACGAGGTCTTGAGAGAGCTGGACCCCGACCGGACCCCATAGCGCACAAAAAGTGCTAAGAAGGCCGGCTGTGAAGACCGCCGACTTTCGCCGATTCGCCTGGGTCGTTTTGGCGGCGACCCTGGGGGTCATCCTGTGGGGGGCCTACGTCCGGGCCAGCGGCTCGGGCGCGGGGTGCGGCAGCCACTGGCCCACCTGCAACGGCGACGTCATTCCTCGCGCCCCCAGCGTGGCCACGCTCGTCGAGTTTGGGCATCGGGCCAGCTCGGGCGTCGTCGGCTTGCTCGTGGCAGCGCAGCTCGTCTGGGCTTTCCGTGCCTTCGGCGCTGGTCATCTGGTTCGTCGGGCGGCCATTTTCTCCACGGTTTTCCTGGCTACCGAAGCGCTCATCGGTCGAGGCATCGTGCTGTCGGGGCTGGTGGCTCGCGACGCATCGATGGCCAGGGCCGTCAGCACCAGCGCGCACCTGGTCAACACGTTCCTGCTGCTCGGCTCGCTGATGCTGACCGTCTGTTGGGCCCACGACGACGCTCCTCGCAAGCTGCGCGTCTCGCCCGGCGTGACCTCGGGCCTCGTCCTCGGGCTGGTGGCGATCATCGCGGTGGGCATGACGGGCGCCGTGGCAGCGCTGGGTGACACGCTCTTTCCGGCGCGCTCCCTCGCCGAGGGTATGGCCTCCGATCTCGGTCCCTCGGCCCATCTGTTTTTGCGCATTCGCACATGGCACCCTGTCGCGGCAGTCCTCGTCGCCTGCTACCTGCTCGTCGTCAGCTCGCTCGCAGCTTCGCGCGGCGAGAAGCGATTGCGGCCTCTCGGCAACGGCGTTTCGCGGATCGTCGTCACCCAGATCGCTGCGGGCCTTCTCAACCTGTGGCTCCTCGCTCCCATCTTCATGCAGCTTTTGCACCTGCTGCTCGCCGATCTACTTTTCATTTCGCTCGTGCGCCTGACTGCAGCATCACTCGACGCCAGCGCCGGCGACGCTCTGCCCGCGGCGCTTCCTCAGGGCGAGCCCACGGCATAGCGTGAACCTGCTCTCCGACCTTCACACTCTGCTCGAGACCATTCGTCAGGCTTGTCTGCCTGGCCTGTGGTCGCAAGGCGTGAAGCTGGCCCGCGAGGGAGCACCGCTCATGGAATCGTCCGGCGCCACCGAGGTCGTTCTTCGGGTCCGGGCGCCGGGGCACGCCGTGGCTCCCACCGTCGTGCTCTATCCGGGCGATGGCGAATGGGCATGCGACTGTGGCGGCAAGGTCGATCCCTGCGCGCACGTGGCCGCCGCGATCATCACCATGACCCAGGCCCGACAGCGCGGTCTCGAGGCGCCACCGCAGCAGGTGCGGGCGCGGCTGAGCTATCGATTCGTTCGCAAGGATCGCGGGTTCGCGCTCGAACGCCACCTGATGACCGGCGATCGCGAGGAGCTACTCACCGAATCGCTGGCCAGTGTCGTCGCCCGCGGCAACGTCGCGCTCGCCCCGACCCACGACGAGCTCAAGCTCGACCGAATCATTTCCGGATTTCGACGCGGCCAGTTCGACTGGTCGCGCCTGGCCGACGTGCTCGGCGCGCTCGCCGCGTGCGACGACGTGCGCTTCGAGGGCAGAAAAGTAAAAACCGCCGGGGACCCTCTGCCTCCGCGCGCACAAATCACCGACGCCGAGGGGGGCGCCGTCGTGCTTCGCGTCGAGCAAGATCCCGCGATCACCGAGGTCCTCATCCCGGGACTCGCGCTCTGCGGAAACACGTTGCGCGCCCTGGCCGAGACCGACCTCACCGGGAGCAGGCTCGAGCGGCTACCGCTGTCGCGAATCTTCCCGCCCGCGCAGCTCGGCGAGCTGGTCGCCGAGATCCTCCCCGAGCTCGAAAAGAAATTCCCCGTCGATATTCGCAGCAAGCGGCTCCCCACGACCGGTCGCGCCGAGCGCCCCATGGCCCGCATGGAGTACAGCCAGCGCGAGCACACGCTGTCGGTGCTGCCCACGCTGGTCTACGGCGATCCTCCGCGCGCCCGCATCGACGATGGAAAGCTCATCCACCTGAGCGGCGCGGTGCCCATCCGCGACGAGGACGCCGAGCGCGGGATCATCCACCGGCTGCGCGACGAGCTCAATTTGGTTTTCGGTCGGCGCGTCGACTTCGATGGCCGGGAGGCCGCTCGTTTCTTGGCGCGCCTCGAAGCATGGAACGGCCAGATCGGCGACTCCGAATCCCGACTCTTTCGCAAGCACCCGCTCGTACCTCGTCTGGTGATCGACGGCGACGCCTTCGAGCTGACATTCGAAACGCCCGACGGCCAGGACCGTGAGGATCGCGAGCCCGCCGGCAAGGCCGACGCGACGTCGGTGCTGCGCGCGTTTCAGGACGGGCTATCGATGGTGGCGCTCGACGGCGGCGGCTTTGCTCCCCTGCCTCACGACTGGCTCGAGAAGTATGGCCATCGCGTTGCCGATCTTTTGGCCGCCCGCGATCCCGACGGCAAGGTGGCGACGGTGGCACTCCCCGCGCTGGGCGAGCTCTGCGATGAGCTCGGGGCCCCTCGACCGCCCGGTCTGGCCAAGCTGGCGCCGCTTCTCGACGGCTTTCAGACGATGCCCGAGGCCGCGCTCCCCGCGGGGCTCACCGCGACGCTGCGGCACTACCAGAAGCAAGGGGTCGACTGGCTCTCGTTCTTGCAGAAGGCCGAGCTCGGCGCAGTCCTCGCCGACGACATGGGGCTCGGAAAGACGCTCCAGGTTCTATGCGCCATCGTGCCGCCGGCGCTCGTCGTCTGTCCCAAGAGCGTCGTCTACAACTGGGCCCAAGAGGTGCGTCGCTTTCGCCCCGATCTCCGCACGTTTCTCTACCAGGGAAAAAACCGCGCGCTCGACGAGCAAGCCGACATCACGCTCGTCACCTATGCCGTGATGCGGCTCGACATCGATCTACTCTCCGCCAAAAAGTGGGGCACGGTCGTCCTCGACGAGGCGCAAGCCATCAAGAACTCCGACAGCCAGGTCGCCCGCGCGAGCTACGAGCTCTCCGGCGGATTTCGCGTCGCCCTGTCGGGCACACCGGTCGAAAATAGGCTCGAAGAGCTGTGGAGCCTTTTCCGTTTCGCCAACCCCGGGCTGCTCGGCTCGCGCAGCGATTTTCAGGAGCGGTACTCGACGCCCATCTCCAGTGGCAATCCGGTCGCTGCCGCGCGACTGCGCGCGCGCACCAAGCCGTTTCTCTTGCGCCGTCTGAAGCGCGACGTGGCGCCCGAGCTACCCCCACGCACCGACGTCGTTCTTTACTGCGAGCTCGACGAAGAAGAGCGCAGCGTCTACGACGCAGTCCGGGTCGCCACGCGCAAGGACGTGCTCGCCAAGCTCGAAACGGGCGGCTCGGTGCTCGCCGTTCTCGAGGCGCTCTTGCGTCTGCGCCAGGCGGCCTGCCATCCCGCGCTCGTTCCCGGCCAGACCGCCCTCACGTCGTCCAAATTGGTTCGCCTGCTCGAGGCGCTCGACGAGGCGGCAGCCGACGGACACAAGGCTCTCGTCTTCTCGCAATGGACATCGCTGCTCGATTTGATCGAGCCTCACCTGCGAGACGCGGGCATCGCGTTCACCCGCCTCGACGGCTCCACGCGTGACCGCGGCGCGGTCGTCAACGAGTTTCAATCGGAGACCGGGCCTCCGGTGATGCTCGCCTCGCTCAAGGCAGGCGGCACGGGGCTCAACCTGACGGCTGCCGATCACGTCTTTTTGGTCGATCCGTGGTGGAACCCTGCCGTCGAAGATCAGGCCGCCGACCGCGCGCATCGCATCGGTCAAGATCGTCCGGTCATGGTGTACCGTCTGGTCTCGAAGGACACCGTCGAGGAGGGTATCCTCGCGCTCCAATCGAAAAAACGCGCGCTGTCCGACGTCGCGCTCGGCAACGCCGACCACGCCGGGGGGCTCACGCGCGACGACCTTTTGGCACTGCTCGGGTGATCTGGGTCGCCGCTCGAGCAACCGGCGTCTACCGCCTACTTCTTCTTGCCGGCGTCGCCTTTGCTATCTGCCCCGCCGTCTTTCGCGTCGGGCTTCTGGAACTTGGACTCGGCCGCTGCGGCCCAGTCGGCGGCAAAGGAGCTCAAGACGACGATGGTGGGGCTGGCGTCTTTTTG
>JBBSDY010000134.1:0-8186 GCA_038240245.1 Polyangiales bacterium | reverse complement strand
TGCCGGTAATCTGGGGGAGGTTGTCGAAGATGTCGCCGAGCCAGATGCGAGAGCGCAGATGGTGTGTGTTCTCGTTGATCTGGACGTTGCGCACGAGGGCGCCGATGGCTTCACCGAGGGCGCGATCGGCTTCGGCATAGGCCTTCTCGTAGCCGGGTGTCCGAACCAGGGCGGCCCGCGGTCGGCTCCCGACCATGATTGCCCAGTGCATCTTGAGGTCGATGAGATCCGACACCACCGTGATTCCTCCGAGATCACAGGGCCCCCATTCGAGGACGCGCCGCAAAATTCCCGGATCGGGCTCAAAGACGATGACCTTGGCGCGCGTTCGTTCGCGCAGCTCGCGTAGGGCGTGACCCATGCCGAGGCCGAGGGCCACCACGATCCCGTCGCCCAGCGAGCTGACATCGGCGAGGGTTTGCCGTCGCGAGGCCTCGTCGCCGGGCGCTCCGAGGAGCTGGCCGTCGAGATCGATGGCCGGGTTTCCATCGGCGAGTCGGATGACTCTGCCCCGGGGAGCCGTCTCGAGCACCCGGTCCAGCGTCTTGCCGGTGAGACCAAGCGCGGTGATGTTGGCTGCCAGGTAGCTGGCCGCATAGTCGACCGATGCCGGTCGCGCCAGCGCCTGGGCCATCACGGTTCGCCGGCGGGGGGCGCGGTCGATTCCTGGCGGGCAAGTGCGACGAGCGATTCATCGTCGAGCGAGGTCGCCGCGGCGGCGCGGTTGGCCGCCTCGACGGCGTCGCGAACCTCGCCGCGCAGCACCTGCTGGGACACACTCTTGACGGCGAGTCGGACCGTTCGCCGATGGATCTCGGCGACGGTGATCTCGATGTCGTTTCCAATGACGATACGTTCGCCTATCCGGCGCGAGATCATGAGCATCGAAGCTTGTCCTGCACGCAGGGTGCCAAGGTCTTCACGGGCACCAAGGTCTTTTGCAGGTCGTGGCCGCCCGCTCGACTTAGATCTGAGTGGACCGCAGGGTATCCAGGATATTCTTCGATACGCTGATCGCTTGATCGACGCCTTGCTGTGCCTGCGCGAGTCGTGAGTAGGCCTGCGCGGGATCGCTGCCGACGAGCGTCTGCTGGTTGGTTGCCAGCGAAACGCCGGTTTGCTCATGAGCCGTGTCGGCAGCCTCGAGCTTGGCCACCTTGAGGCCAGCGTCCACTCGGGCGGCAAGAATTTGACGGCCGCTCGCGTCCAGCGCGTTGACGGTTGCCAGCACGCCCGCCTGGTCGTTGCTGTTCAAGGCGGTGACCAGCGCGTCGAGATCCCCCAAAACATCGCGCCCTCCGGCAACGGTGAACGCCTTGGCGCCGCTGGTGCTGACGGCGGTGACGACGCCGTTGGCGAGCTCGATGTTGCGATCGAGATCGTCTCCGCTGAAGGTGCCGCTGGCCGAGAATGGTGCGACGGCGGTCTGCGTCCCTCCGAAGAGGTAGCCCTGGCTGCTCTTGGTGTTGGCCACCGCCAGAAGGTGCTCTTTCAACTGCGCTGCCTCGATACCGAGCGCCTTGCGCTCGTCGGCGTTCATCTGTCCCGATCCAGCCCGGAGCGCGATCTCGTGGGCGCGATCGAGGTCGCTCTTGGCATCGGCGAGCGACGACTCGGCGAGCTCGACGTCGCCACGCACGGTATTGATCGACGAGCGGTAGGCGGTGGTCCTGTCCATCGCGCTCTGCACGCGAAGCGCCTGCGCGGCGGCGATGGGATCGTCGGAGGGCGCGCCGACGCGAACGCCGGACGATGCCTCGCGCGAGGCCTTGAAATACTGGGCTTGTGACGTGGCCATCGACTGTCGCATGGCCTCGAAGCGGGTGTTGTCGGAGATTCTCATTTCAGATGACCCCCATGAGTGTCCTCAGAAGCTCGTCGGCCGTCTGGAGCAGCTTGGAGGCTGCCTGGTAAGCGCGCTGGTAGCTGGAGAGGGACACGAGCTCCTCGTCCATCGACACGCCGCTCACCGATTCGCGCATGGCCTTGGTTTGCGCGTGCATGGCGCCGCGAACCTCGACGTCCTGCGCCGAGGCGGCCTTGCGCTGACCGATCTCGCCGACGATGTCGGAGTACGCCTCGGCCGGCGTGCGCGTATTGCCGCTGGTCACCGGTTTGTCGAGCACCCCGGCGAGCAAGTTGGCGTTGTCGGCGCCACCGGGGAGCGAAGTGGCGCTCGACGCGGCGGCGAGTCGCTCGGGGTGACCGACCATCGCCGGATCGAGCGCGATAGTCGCCGCGGCTCCTGCGACACCGCCGATGGCGAAGAGGTTTCGTCCGTTGACGCCGTCGGTGCCGTAGCCGGCGGCGTGTTGCGTGTTGACGGCCGTGGCCACGTCGTAGGCAAACTGATCGAGCTTTTGGCTCATGGCGACGGCGTCGTCGTCGCGCGCCTCGATGATGCCGCCCAGCGATCCCCGGGTGATTTGCGAGGTGATGTCGAGGACGGTACCACCCGGGCGCTGCAAGTTGATCTGGAGCGAGCCGTCGGCGTGCGTATCGACCGCCAGGGTCGCTGCCCGGTCTCCTTCGACGAGCGTCGCTCCGCCCGTGGCGATGACGAGCTTGCCACTGCCATCGGTGAAGACGTGGGCGTTGATCTTGCCGGAGAGATCGGTGACCAGCTTGTCGCGCTGGTCCTTGAGATCGGCCGCGTCGCCGCCGGTGTTTTCGGTGAGGGTGATCTGCCCATTGAGCTTGGCGATCTGGCTTGCCGTCTGGTTGATTCGAGAGGTGGTGCCTTGCGACTGGGTGAGCAAATCGGTGCGCAGCGTGGCGATCTGGTTGGACGTATCGCGCAGTCGCCCTGCAAACTCGTCGGCCTTTTGCAGAACGACCGCGCGGGCGGTGGGATCGCTCGGGCTCGCACCTAGCGAGCTGAACGACGTGAAGAGCGCATCGAGCGAGCCGGACAGCCCCGTTCCGGCGGTGTCGTTGAAGAGGTTCTCGATGGCGCCGAGCGACTGGTCGCGCGATTTGGCGCCTTCTTCGAAGCTGCTCGCGACGTAGTTGCGCTCGTCGAGAAACGAGTCGACCGACCGGTGAATGCCCGCGGCGGTGACGCCGCCGTAGGTGATCGTGCCGGCGACGCGAGCCTCGAGGACGGCATCGCGTCGCACGTAGCCCGGTGTGTTCGCATTGGCGACGTTCTGCCCTGTCACGTTCAGGCCGAACGCCTGCGCATTGAGCGCATCGCGAGCAAGACCGAGAAGATTGCTTATGCCGGCCATGACGTCATCAGCCTCGGAGGTTGATACGGACCGGTGCGCTTTCGGACAAGGGCCGGGCATAGGAAATCGATTCGACCGAGCCGCCGCTGGCCATTTCGATTGCCCCCCTGAGGCAGGCGCGGGCATGGATGAGCAGCGCCTGATTGACCTGGGCGGCGCTTCTCAGGCGAGTCATCGACTCGCGGATGGCCGGTCGATCAGGGACGTTGCCGACGAACGAGCGCAGCTTCGCGTCGAGAATCAGCTTCTGCGACGTTGCCGTTTCGATGCCCGCGGCGTCGAGGCATTTGAGCGCCTTGAACTCGGTCGCCAGAACGGCCTCGAGCGTGCTCAGCGTTTCTTCGAGCTCTTCGAGCGTATCTTGTAGGTCCATGTCCGTCGCAGCTCGGCCTCGGCCGTGCTCGAGGGAATCCCGGGCTACGAACGGCGGGGCAGAGTCTTATCCGAGTGCATCTAGCAAATGGATGGCCAACATTTGAGGATTGACCTTGTATTCGCCGCTCTCGATTTTCGCCCGGAGATCTTCGACCTTCTGCTGGTTGACGCTACCGTTCTTGGCGGCCAGGGCGCGCGCTTCGTCGGAGACGGTGACGTGCGCGGCTTCTCCGGAGCTGATCTCGGACGCCGGGGCTGCGGGTTGCGCACCGCTGACCGGCCCGACATTCGTTCGGGAGTAGGCCTCGAGCGCGTGGGTATGCACCTTCATGACTTCCTCCGATCAGAGTCGTCCTGCACGGTATGCGCCAAAGCCCACGGGTGGGTCGGCTCTGCGCTGGGATGGGTTGGACCGTGCATCATGTTGGGGATCTCTCGATGGGATGCCCTTGTATGCGCATTCATTACGGACGCCTCCCGGGAAGCTTAAGTCGATCATGAAAGTCAGCGGCTTCATTGACCAAAGGCATGATGGCGGACCTGGTCGATGGTGGCGGACCGCTGGCCGGCGGCCCCGTCGTCACGGGCGCGGTGGCCGTTTTGGGCGTCGTCGACCGCACGATGAGGTCGGCCAGGCCAATGCCTCCGGCCGACGAGACGGCGTCGGCGATGGCGCCGACCACCATCGAGGAGTAAACGTCGCCGCCCGCGGAGACCGCGCCGTCGCCTTTAGCGCGCCCCGCTTTCTCGAGCGACGACAGCATCTTGCGAAGAAAGATCTGCTCGAATTCGCGCGATGCCTTGAGGCGTTCGGCCTGCTCACGCTGCGCCGTCGGGGTCGTGGCGGTCGTTGCGGACGTTGGAGTCGCCGGCAGGGCGTTGGGGGGTAGATCGCCAATTTTCATTGCATGATGATTTCTGCGCGCAGGGCGCCCGCGGTGCGAAGAGCTTGAAGAATGCTGGCCAGCTCGCGCGGCCCCACGCCCAGCGCAGCGAGCGAGCGCGCCACATCGGCCAGGGAGGCGGCGCCCTCGACGTAAGTCATCGAGGGCTGCGGCGCGTCTTCGGTGGGCGTGATCTCGGTGCGGGGAACCACGGCCGTCGTGCCCTTGCCGAACGGCGCGGTGGGCTGGGAGACCACGGGGGTCTCACGAATGACGATGGTGAGGCCTCCCTGGGCGATGGCGACTGGAGACAGACGCACGTCGCCACCGGCGATGATGGTTCCGGTCCGCTCGTTGATGACGACGCGGGCGGGGTTCGAGGGTTGAACGTCGATGTCGCCGACCTTGGCCACGAGCTCGATGGGCTTGCCCAGAAGTGGCCCGGGCGCTTTGACCTTGACGGTCGCGCCGTCGATCGCGCTGGCGCTTCCCGCGCCGAGCTCCTTGTTGACGGCCTCGACGATGCGCTGCGTGGTGACAAAATCGCCCTGACGGAGCGCCAAGGTGATGACATCGTCCTTGACGAATGGCATGGCGATCTCGCGTTCGACCAGGGCACCAGCCGGGACGCGAGCGGCCGTCGTGATGTTGGTGCGCACCGAGCTGCCCGAGTTGCCGTGTGCCTCGTACCCGCCGAGCACCAGCGGACCCTGGGCGACGGCGTACACGTGGAGATCGGAACCGTGCAGCGGGCTCTGCAAGAGCACGCCGCCTTGCAGCGAGCGCGCATTGCCGATCGACGAAACGGTGACGTCCAGGTGGGCCCCGGGACGTGCGAAGGGAGGTATGGTTGCGGTCACCAGCACCGCCGCGACGTTGCGCAGCCGCATCTGCCCGCTATCGACCTGCACACCCAGCCGGCGCATCAACGCCAGCAGAGATTGCGCGGCAAAGGGAGCCGAGATGTCATCGCCCGTGCCGTTCAGGCCGGTGACGACTCCATAGCCAAGGAGCTGGTTTTCGCGCACGCCCACCACGTCGCACAGATCGCGGATGTGATCGGCGCGCGCCGGCAATGCCGCCGTCGATGCGGTGAGGACGAGGGAGAAGGCGAGCGATGAGAGGGTCTTCATGGTCAGAACGGGTTGATGAAGTCGAGCACCTTGGTGAGCCAGCCGCGGTCGACGGTGTCGGCGACGTCGCCGCGCCCGGTGAACTCGACCTGTGCGTCGGCGATGCGCGACGATGCGACCGAATTGTCTCCGGCGATGTCGGCGCGCCGCACGAGGCCGGAGATGTAGAGGTGGATCTCCTCGTGGTTGATCATCACGACCTTGGTCCCCTCGATGAAGAGGTCGCCGTTGGGCATCTGTTGGGCGACCCTGACCGCGATGCTGGCGGTCAGCGTGCCCTTGCGGCGCGTCTGTCCATCTCCCGAGAAATCGGCGGCCGAGGCGAGCGAGAGGAGCTTGGCGGGATCGATGTCGGGGTGCGACTTCTTGAGAGCCGGAACCAGGCCGAGCAGCGCGTCGACATTGACCTCGCGCTTGGTACTCTTGCTAAGCTGCGTGGTGGCGTCTCCTTCGGCATTGGCTTGCTCGTCGATGCGCACGACGACCACGTCGCCTACGCGCACGGCCCGCGTGTCTTCGAGGTAACCGGGCATCGCCTCGCTGTAGAGCGAGCCGGTGGTTGGCTTGGCGTCGGCTTGCTTCACGGCGTAATCGCCGGGCGTGTACTTGCGAGCACGCGGGGTGAACGGCGTGATGTGCGGCGGTCCGCACGCCACGACCGACGCCAGCACCAGGAGCGCCGCGGCCTCTTTCACGGAGCCTCGAGGACTTCGGCTTCGTCGCGCGCCACCAGGCGGACCTTGACCACTCGGCCGGTGGACACGACCATGGCGCCGACCGTCTCGCCCACGTTGGCGTCGCTCATGACCGATCCCTGGGTCGTGATGCGAATCGAGCGACGCTCGATGATGAGTCCGATTTTGGTGCCGCGAGGAGCGTCGGGTCGCGCCGCGTCTTCGCTCACCTCGAGCACCACGGGGACCGGGACCCTTGCAACGACGTCGCCGTCCGATACGAGCTCGACGGTGGCCGTCGTGCGAAATGTGCCCTTTTGCCTGGGCGGGTGCGGCAGATCGCCGCCCCGCACCACGGTGCGGGGCGGAACGACGACTTCATAAGTGGGCTGCGCCTTCGTGAGCGTCACACCTGCCCCGAGCTTTTCTTCGATGGCCGGCGCGACGAGCACAGCGAGCTCGCTGGGCGAGATTCGGCGGGCGGCACCGACGACGCGTACCGATGGCGGTATGACGAGATGCGCGACGTCGACGCCGCGCTCTCGTAAGTGGGTCACGATCTCGTCGCGCATCACCAGCCGGCTTCCTCCGGGAGGTGGCGACGGACCGAGATCGACGTCGGCAACACCTTCGGGCGCCTTGGCGATCACGTCCTTGACCAGGATGCGCGCGTGATCGATGCTGTGAGGCGCGTCACCGTAGGCAGCGAGTGGAAAAAGCAGGCCGAGGAGCCACGCCGCGCGTCGCACGTTATCTCATCTGCGTAACGTTACGGAGCATCTCGTCGGCGGCGGTGACCACCTTCGAGTTGATCTCGTAGTTACGCTGGGCGGCGATGAGACCAATCATCTCCTCGACGACCTCGACGTTGGCGTGCTCGATGGTCCCCTGCAAGAGCGTGCCGCGACCGTCGGTGCCTGGGTTGCCGACCTGCGGATCGCCGCTCGACGCGGTCGCAGTGAACAGGTTGTGACCGGACGCCGACAGCCCCGCGGGGTTGACGAAGGCGGCGGTCGTGATCTGGCCGAGCTGAACGGCGTTCGTCTGACCCTTGACCGTGGCGCTCACGGTGCCGTCCGACGCGATGCTTACACTCGTGGCGTCGGGCGGAATCGTCACCGGAGGCTCGAGGGGGAACCCGTCGGAGTTGACGATGCGGCCCTGGGCGTCGGTCTTGAGCGTTCCCGCGCGCGTGTAGGCGTTGGTCCCGTCGGGTTGCTGGATGACGAAGAAGCCGTTGCCCTCGATGGCGACATCGAGAGGGTTGCCCGTCTGCTGGAGCGTTCCCTGCGTATGCAGTCGTGTGTTGGCGACGATGCGCGCGCCGCTGCCCACCTGCAAACCGGTGGGCGAGTTGGTGGTGGCGCTGGTGGGAGCGCCGGGCGCCCGCATCGTTTGGTAGAGAAGGTCCTCGAAGTCGGCGCGAACCTTCTTGTAACCGACGGTGTTGACGTTCGCGAGGTTGTTGGAAATCGAGTCGAGCTCGGCCTCTTGAGCGGCCATGCCGGTGGCGGCGATGTGGAGCGAACGAAACATGGGTTTCTACCTCGGACCACTTCAATGCATCGCCGATGCCAGCCTAGTCCCCTGTCGTGGCGTCGAGCGGTCGTGCCTCGGGTGATGCATCGGCGACGACGTCCACAGCGTCGGCAACGTCGGATGCATCTGCGGCGTCGGTGCTTACATCGGAGCTCTTGGCGTCGGGCGACGGAACGATGACGCTCGCGTCGGGGATCGCTGCCTCGTGGGCTTGCGCGTCGCCGGCTTCGTCGGGCTCGATAGATCCCGGATCGATAAGGGACGGGCTCGCCACGCAGAAATTACCCCACCAACAAACGGATGTTCGGCTGCAACCCCAGCCCCTGGAAGCGCAGCGTTCCCCCGAGCCCG
>JBBSDY010000133.1:0-8232 GCA_038240245.1 Polyangiales bacterium | reverse complement strand
GCGAGCCTCGAGCTCGCCGAAGGGAGCATCCACGCTGACGAGAAGCTGACCCGCCGAGGATACTTCGACATGATGGACGCCAAGGACGCGTGGCCGGAGTTCAATCTCTTCACGGCCGGATATTCAATGAGCCAGCTTCCCCATACCGACAACCGCTATGCCGAGGCTCTCGATTACCAGTGGAAAAACCTCGACGTCTGCGCGGACGAAAAGATCGATCGCCACACGGCCGACTTCTCCAAATACATGGCCAAGGAAACCGCCGTGGGATCCAAGCGCGTTTGTTATAACTCGTGGATCGCGCCGCACAACCTCGAGGGCTTCTTCTTGAACATGGGGGACATGGTCGTCAAAAACGGCGATCCCCGAACGGCTCGCAACGTGTACGCGCAGGCCAAAAACTCGAAGACCTACGACACCTGGCCATACAAGGCAGTGCTCGAGGAGCGAATCGCAAGCGCCGAATCCAACGTCGAGGTCTTCCGCCACCCTCAAACAGGCGAAAAGACGCAGACGCCAATGGCCGCCAGCAGCTTCTCGTGCACGGGCTGCCACCAGCAATAGGGGAGCCGGTCTATCCGAATTGCACCGATCGCTTGGTGAACGAGCCATAGGTAAACCCGCTGATGGGAAAGGTCACCGCTTCGGGCTCGTCGATCGAGGCGCCCAGCGCCACCAAAATGGGAACGAAGTGCTCGTGCGACGGAAGCGCCATGCGCACCCCGGGCGCCAGCGCGCGGTACTGAGCCATGGCATCGACATCGCGTCGCCCGATGGCATCTTTCGCCCATGCATCGAACTCCGTGGCCCACGAGGGCGGGCCCGATCGCCCCTCTCCCTCGAAGGCGTGCATGTTGTGCGTCAAAAACCCGCTGCCGACGATGAGCACGCCCTCGCGACGAAGCGGCGCCAGCGCTCGCCCGAGAGCGATGAGCGATTGGGGGTCCATCGTGGGAATGGAGATCTGCAGGACGGGGACGTCGGCGTCGGGGTACATGGCCAGAAGCGGAATGTAAGCGCCATGGTCGAGCCCGCGCCTGGGATCGTCGGCGACAGGGCCGAGGGTCGAGAGCAGCTCACGTACGCGCTTGGCCAGCGCGGGGGCGCCGGGCGCCGGATAGGTAACCTCATAGTACCTCTTGGGAAAGCCATAGAAGTCGTACACGAGAGGCACCGTGGTGGTAGCCGCGAGGGTCACCGGCTCGTCGAGCCAGTGCGCCGAGACCATGAGTATCGCCTTCGGCCGGGGCAGATCGTGTGCCCACCGACCGAGCTCGGCGACCCACGCGGCGTCGTCAGGAAGCATGGGTGAGCCGTGTGCGAGAAAGATGCTGGGAATCCGGCTGGTCACAGCGTGCAATCTAAGACGTTCCCGCCAGCGGCACAATCACCGCGAATCGCAACGCATCGTTGCAGATTGGGAAACGCAGCCTGGCTCGCCGATGCGAACCTCGCCCCGGCTAGCTCGCCACGCGTCCACCCACCATGAGCTCGTCGAGCAGCTCGGTTCGGGTTCGAGCGAACTGCAAGCGGAGCATGTTCACCAGCTCGTGCTGGTTGTCGGGGCACAGCTCGAGGTTGGCGCAGAGCGCCATCATCGCCTGTGCACCAATTGCGGCGCAGCTTCCCTTCAGCTTGTGGGTGCGTACCCTGACGACGGCGCAATCACCGGCCGCCACGGCAAGCGCAATCTGATCGAGCTGGCCAGGCACTTGTCGCAAGAAATGCTCACACGTCTTCGAGCGTGGGCGGCTCGTCGGAGGAGCTTCGAGACGGTGGGCCTTGCGTTGCGCGCGAAATCCGCTGGGAAGAGTGGGCGCGCGGCGAAGTTGCCTCTCGATGTAGAAGCTCACGAACCTCGAGACGACGAGCGTCAACGCGCTACCCACCGCTCCGGCCACGAGGAGGCTCACCCAGGGCGTCATGCTTCCTCGGCCATCTCCAGCCTGCGTCGGACGACCTCGATCGCAACGGGATCGTCGTCGACAACGAGGAAGGTGATCTTGTCGGTGCTCATGATCTTTGCGTTCGCCTCGCAAAGACGATGCCGACCGCGAGGTGCCAGGTGTGCCCTCACGATCTCGTGCACTTATGCCCTCGCGCGGGCAACCTGGTCCGCGGGATGCCGCGCACGCTCGCGGCTTTCCGTTACGGCCACGCGTTTGCCATCCCCGTGAACCTGGCTATCGTGATTGATCGCTTGAAACCGACCGATACGTCTCCACCCGCTGCCGGTTCGACGAAGGGCTTGCGCATTGCCGAGCTCGTCGCCGAGGTTTCGCGGCAGTTCATCGATCTGCCCGCGCAGGAGATCGACCGGGGAATCGACGGCGCCCTGCGGGCCATCGTCGACGCGCTCGGCTTCGACCGCGGGATCCTGACCCGTGTGCCGCCCGAGAAGAACGCGCTCATCGTGACGCATCGCTACGACGCGCGCCCGCCGCGCAGGTACCTCGAGGTGGGAGATTCGCTTCCTCTGATGGCGCTTCCCTGGTCGACCGCGCAGGTTCTCGAAGGTATCGACGTGCGCATCTCCGACACCTCCACGCTCGCCGAAGAGGCGCCCGTCGACACGGTCCGCTGGGCGCAGGCGGGCGTGCGAGCCATCGCAGGGCTCCCCGTGCTGGTCGGCGGCGAGGTGACGGCGGCGCTCATCTTGATTGGAGAGAAGACGTCGGATCTGGTCTACCTCGACAGCTTGCGCACCGTGGTGCGCATCTTCGCCAGCGCCCTCGACAAGAAGCGCCTCGATCTGGCGCTCGACTGGAGACTGCGCCTGACCGAGCTGGTGGGCAACATCTCGCGGCGGTTCATCGATGTGCCACTCGCCGAAATACGAAGCTGCATCGACAGCGCCTTGCAGAAGATCGCCGAACTCTGCGACTTCAAGCGAGCTGTCCTCTACGAGCTCTCCCAGGATCGAAAGCGCTATTCGATTACCCACCGCTACCTCGCGCCGGGGATCGAGCCCACCGAGCCCGCCCGGGTCGAACAACCCGTCGCCAATTTTGGCTACATTGCCGCGCGTCTGGCCCTGAAACAGCCCATCATCATCGCCTCCGAGGGGTTGCCGGCCGAGGCCGCCGCCGAGCGCCGAGAGCTGACGGTCGGAGGCATGACCCACGCCGTCGTCTTTCCGCTCGTCGTGGGTGACGACGCGCTCGGCGCAGTGAGCTTTGCCAGCCTGACCGTGCCCGATCCGACGGCCGTCGAAATGCTCCGCGTCGTGGGCGAGCTCTTTACCAGCGTGCTGCATCGCGAGCGCGTCGAGAAGGGGCTGACCGAGCGCCTCGATGAGATCTCTCTCTTGAAGCGGCAGATCGAAGGTGAGCGCGACTACCTGCGCGAGGAAATCCGCGAAGGTCGTCAGGCGAGCGATCTGGTTGGCGACAGCCCCGGCCTGCGTCGCGTGCTGGCGCTGGTCGAGAGCGTGGCGAGCACGTCGGCGACGGTCCTCATTTGCGGCGAATCGGGCGTCGGCAAGGAGCTCATTGCCCGCGCCATCCACGCGCAAAGCCGGCGCTCCGAAGAGCCGCTGGTCAAGGTCAACTGCGCGTCGGTGCCCAAGGAGCTCTTCGAGAGCGAGTTCTTCGGTCACGTGCGCGGCGCCTTCACCGGTGCATTGAAAGACCGCGCCGGGCGCTTCGAGCTGGCCGATCGGGGCACGCTGTTTCTCGACGAGGTCGGCGAGATCCCCCTCGATCTACAGGCCAAGCTGCTGCGCGTCTTACAAGAGAAAGAGCTCGAGCGTGTCGGCGCCGAAACGACGCGCAAGGTGGACGTGCGCATCATCGCCGCCACCAACCGCGATTTGGCCGCCGAAGCTGCCGCCGGGCGCTTCCGCAAAGACCTCTACTATCGACTCAGCGTGTTTCCCATCGAGATCCCGCCGCTGCGTGATCGCCGCGAAGACATCGTGCCTCTCGCCGAGCACTTTCTGAAGATACAACGGCGCAACCTGGCGCGGCCCCACCTGGTGCTGAGCGACGATCACCGGCGGCGCCTGCTTGCTTACGACTGGCCCGGCAATGTACGCGAGCTGCAGCACGTGATCGAACGGGCCGTCATTCTCTCGCGTGCAGGACCGCTCCGTCTCGATCTCGCTCTACCGGTGGCCCTTGCAATCGAAGCGCCCGCCGACAAGGAGCGCGTGCTCACCGACGGAGCGCTGCGCGAGCTCGAGCGCGACAACCTGACCGCTGCCCTCGATCGCTGCGACTGGCGGATCTCCGGCGCGGGCGGCGCCGCCGAGCTTCTCGGTCTCAGCCCCTCGACGCTTCGCGACCGAATGCGGGTTTTCGATATGCAGCGACCGAAACGGGCCTGAGCGCGAGATCTCGAACCCACCCACGGCTTTCCGCGGGACGTGGGAGCTCGCTGCTGGCCGCAAGTGCAGGGAATCGTTGGATACGGCTCGTGGCACGCCGGCTGCACAACTGTCGCCGTGATCGTGCCTTCCTCATCTTCATCTTCGGACGACCAAGGCTCTTTCGTCGTCCGCATCGACGACGCGCAGGTCACCATTGGCTGCTACGCGCTCATCCGGTTCGACGGCTGTCTCACCTCGAGCGGCGCGGGTGAGCTCGAGAGCGTGGCGCGGCGCATTCATCGGGCGGCGATGGGCTTTCAGCCTCAGCGCATCACCGTCGATGTGCGCGCGCTCGAGTGGGCCAGCGAAGCCGTGGTGCGCGTCTTCGTCGCGTGGGCCATGTGGATCGAGCAAGGCCCGAGCGAGGCCAGCTACACCCTGTCGTTCGTCATCGATCCCACGAGCCCCTGGCAGCGGGCAACGTTCCGAACGCTCGAATCGCTTGCCCCTGCCGTCGTCCGGCTCAGCGAGCCCGGTGAAGCCGACACCTGATCGCCGCCGGTGAACGGACCTGATGCGGTGGCTCGGGGTTTGGTGGTAGGACGCGGTGATGACGGACGAATCGAGGGTCGCTCCGAGCTATGCGCAGGGGCAGTTCGACGGCGAGAAGCGTTACTGCGACGTCGTCATGAAGGGGGGAATCACAAGTGGCGTCGTGTACCCGTTCGCGGTGACGGAGCTCGCCACCAGGTATCGCTTGAAGAACATCGGTGGGGCTTCGGCCGGGGCGATCGCGGCCGGGATCGCGGCTGCTGCCGAGCACGCACGCGAGACCGGGGGGTTCTTGAGGATGGCGGCCATTCCCGACGAGATCAGTCAGAAGCTGCTTACGCTGTTTCAACCGCATCCCGAGTTTCGTCCGCTCTTCGAGATGGTGCTGGCCACGCTGGGCAAGCGATCGGCCATGGCCAAGCTCGAATGCCTGATCATCGCCATCTTGCGCGGCTACACGGTGACCGTGCTTCTCGGCGCGGCGCCGGGGCTCGCGCTCGGTGTGCTCGCCATGGCGGGCGGAAATAGGTGGGAGACGTGGCTTCTGGCCGTTCTGGTTTTCAAGATTGGCGTGCTGACGGCTCTTGTGATGCGGCTCTACCGGGCGCTCTTCGTCGATCTTCCCGCTCATAGCTATGGCATGTGTCCCGGCCTCACCCAGCCCGGGCACGCGACCCCGGGACTCACCGAGTGGCTCGCCGACAAGCTCGACGGGGTGGCCGGCCGTCCGGCAGGCAGCGATCCGCTGACCTTCGGCGATCTCGCGGGACCCGACGAGACCGCGCCGCGGATCAACCTCGAGATCATGACCACCAACTTGACGGCCGGGCGGCCCCATCGCATTCCGTTCGACACCAAGATCTACATGTTCAAAGAGAGCGAGTGGAAAGAGCTCTTTCCGCCGCGCGTCTACGACTACCTCGTCTCACACACGATCAGCGTCGAAGACAACCCCGGCTACCGCTGGCTGCCGCGCACGTTCGAGCTGCCGGTCGTCGTCGCCGTACGAATGAGCCTGAGCTTTCCCGTCTTGCTGACGGCGGTTCCGCTCTACGCTTGCGACTATACGCTTCTCGATCCCGCGCAGCGCAAGCTTCCTCGGCGTTGCTGGTTTTCCGATGGGGGGATTTGCTCGAACTTTCCCATTCACTTTTTCGATAGCATCTGGCCCCGGTGGCCGACGTTCGGCATCACGCTCGAGAGCTTTCGGCCCGATAACCACAAGGAGCATGTGTTTTTGCCGGTGGGGGCCAGGCAGGGGATCTTGCGCAACTTCGGCAACGTCGAGTCGCTGCCCGGCTTCGTGGGCGCCATCGTCGACACGATGCAACAGTGGCGCGACAACATGCAGAGCACGCTGCCTGGTTTTCGCGATCGCATCGTGCACGTTCGGCTCGACGACGACGAGGGCGGGCTCAACCTGGACATGCCGGCCGATCTCATTCACAAGCTCTCTGGTTACGGCAAGATCGCGGGCGAGCGCCTGTGCGAGTCGTTCGACTGGGATGCCCACCGCTGGACGCGCTACGTCATCTCGATGGCGCGCATCGAGCAGACCCTCGAAGACATGCGCACGACGTACGACAAGGCCGCGCCCCTCGACGACGATCTGGCGAGCGCGCTCGAACGCTACCTCGCCGCTCCGTCGCGCTACAAGCAGACCAAACCCTGGCGCGACGTCTCCAAGGAGCGCACCGAAAGCCTCATGCGCGAGGCTTCGACATGGCAAGAGCCGCCCTCGCTGCGCAACGAAGATATCCCCAAGCCCGACGTCGACCTGCGCATCACGCCGCGGGTGTGAGTCAGGTCTGCGCGCCGAGCTGGAAGATCTTGTAAATGGCGCCCCATCCCATGACGAGCATGAGGACGAACACGGCCCAGGCGAGAAGCTGCCAGCGGCGTAGCGAATCTTTGCCGATGGCAATGCCCCACGTCATGAGTGCCTGGTGCAGACCGTTGCCAAAGTGATACGCAATGGCGAGCACGCCCAGGATGTAGACGATGAGTGTGGGGCGATGAAAATGCATCTCGTGCGAAATGTCGGCGAAGGGCTCGGCTTGGCCTTCGAGAAATCGCGGTTTGATGAACGCGAGCCACAAATGCGCACCGAGAAAGGCGAGCAGCCCGACGGCGCTGAGGCGCTGCAAGATGTATTTGAGGTTGGCGAAGTATCCGTAGCGCGGGTAGTTGGGGCGCGTCTGGGTGATGCGGCTGATGCCCCAGACCGTGTGCCACACGAGAGGGATGAGCACGATGGCCCAGGTGATGCCCTGCGCCATGGGGTGCGGGTATTCGGTGACCGCCGCTTGCCATGCGGGCCCACCGTCGAACGCGGCGAGGTTGTTCCAGAGATGGAACATCGTCCACACGCCGAGCGGCATGACGGCGAGCGCCGAGCCCAGGCGATCGCTGATGAAGCTGGAGTGGGTGGTGCTCTCGGCTTTGCTGTGGGCTGTGGTGCTCACGACGACGAAGTCTTACCACCGTTTGGGGCAGAAACGGCTTCTTTTAGTCGGTCGCGAACGACGCGCGACGCGTTGAGGACCCGGCCATGAACCCGGTACGATCCGTCGTCCTGGCGGCGCGCTCCGTGGACTTTCATGCAGAAGGTGGCGGGCTTGGCTTCGAGGGTGACTTTGCCTTCGGGTCGCGATCCGGGTGGGAAGGCTCGGCTCGAGGTGAGCAGGACCTTGTCGTCGTCGATCTCGTCGAGCGTCGCCGTGCCGCCCGCGTTCCACTCGACGACGAGGGGCACGGCTAGCCTTTGTGCGCGCGCCGCATGGCCGAGGTTGCTTCGCGGGAGGCTTCGCGCGTCTTGATGGCCTGGCGCTTGTCGCCCTTCTTCTTGCCGACGGCGAGGGCGAGCTCGGTCTTGATGAGTCCCTTCTTCAGGTAAATGCGAAGGGGGATGAGCGTCTTGTTGTCGTGGTCGATGCCCTTGCGAATCTCGTCGATCTCCTTGGCGCGCAAGAGGAGCTTTCGGGGGCGGCGGGGCTCGTGGGGGTAGGCGGTGTGGGGCAGGGGCTGGACGGTCAGATTCTTGAGGTAGAGGCCGTCGCGCTCGATGGACGCCCAGGCGTCGGTGATGTCGACCGTCCCGGCCCGCATGGATTTGACCTCGCTGCCCAGCAGGACCATTCCCGCCTCGAACCGCTCGTCGAGGTGGTAGTCGAACGAGGCCCTGCGGTTTTTGGCGAGGATTTTCTCGCCTTTTTCCTCGTCGGGGGGCTTTTTGGACATCGCCGTACGCCGGCCCACGTACCACAATCGGCGGGTGGACCCCAGCCGGACCAACCCGGCCCCCGATTTGCTTGACAGCGGGCCGCCCCCGACTACCTTACGCCGTCCCTAGACGCGCGGTGGAGCAGCCT
>JBBSDY010000132.1:0-8257 GCA_038240245.1 Polyangiales bacterium | reverse complement strand
CAGGGTGACGAGCAATGCAACGGCCGAGTTGAGCCCCGAACCGCGAGCGTGCTCGACGGCATCATCCGTGAGGTCGACGTAGTCACTCATGCAGGCCAATCAAACCATATTTTCGCCGGCATCGCTCGGGGAAAGGTTCTTATTTCATTTTCGCGATGCGCGATCGAACGTCGTCGGCGAAGCGATCGATGTGCTCCTTCACGAAGTCGAACGGATCGGCCGTATCGTCCATCACCAGCGGCGTCAGATCGATGCCCCAGATGAGCGCCTGGTTCTTGTCGACCAGGTGACTCTCGAAGAACGTCGCATTGGCGAGCCGTCTGCCTCGGGCCGCCAGATCGTAGCGCTTGCCTCCGCAAATTTGCGAGTCGAACACTCCGGTGAGGGCATCGGCGAGATTGGGGTGCGCGTCGACGGCCATGACGACCTTCTCGCCGTCACCGAGCCAGTCGAGATCGCGCCACACTTCGCAACCGATGAGCTTCTTGGGGCGCTGGGATTTTGCAACACGGCGCAGCGCCGCGATGACGCGCAGGGCGACGGCAACGTGGGTATCGTGCTTGTCGGCCAGGTTGTGGGTGTAGACGACCTCGGGCTGGGCAATGGAGAAGAGCGCGTCGAGATCGGCCGCCACATCGGGATCGCCGCCATCTTTGACCGCCGCGCTCTTGTGGCTCAAAAGAACCATGGCCGAAAATTCACCGAGGTAGGCGGCCTTCTTCTGCTCGCGCTTGCGCACCTCGATCATCTCCGCGTCGCTGTAGCTCTTGTATTCGAGATCGCGGGCGCTGCCGCTGCCGTTGGTCAGCGTGACACCTGAAAACCATCGATCGCGCCGTTGAAAACACTCGACGATGCCGTGGTACGCCATGATCTCGAGATCGTCCTGGTGGGCGCCGATGCCAAGATGTGTCGTTCTTCGAATGGCCGCGAACGGATCCGAATCGTCAGGTACGTAAACTTCGGCACCGTCGCCCCGCAGGTGCAGCCCTGGCGCGTTCATGCTCGACTCCGATTGGGCGGTAGGCTCGCTGCCGCGATCGCTTGTCCGACGCGGCGGTTGGCTTCGTCGGGCAGGTGCACCACGAGCTTGCCCCCCAGATGGGGCGCCTCGGTGGCCAGCACCTCGTTGGCCATGCGAAGAATGAGCGAGCCTCCCTCACCGGAGGTGACGCGCCCCAAGATGAGCACGTGCTTCATTCGGTAAAAGTCGGCGTACTGCAAAAGGCCGTAGCCCAGGTAGACGCCGATCGATTCGAAGATCGCCCGTGCTCCTGCGTGACCGTCGAGAAGGTGAGTCTGCAAGATCTTGAGCTTGTCGCCGGGACTTTTGCCGCCGACGAGGTCGATGCCGGCGCGCGGAGCGAGACGGATGGCGGCGTCTTGCGAGAAGTAGTTGACGCCCGTTCCGCGATCGCCCGACCACTCGTGATCGACGGGGGCGTTCGCCGCATAGTCGATGGGCGCGAAGGCTAGCTCGTTGAGCCACCCGGTGATGTAGCCCTTCTCGTCGACGTAGCCGACGGCCTGGCTCGTGCCCATGGCGAGGCCGAGCACCGGCTGATCGTCGAGGCTCATCGCGCCCGCCAGGGCGGTGACGTCGCCGTCGTTGGCGACCTCGACCGGCACGTCGCCCCACTTCTTGGCGATGTCGAGGTACAGCGACTTGATACGCCGCTCGAACAAATCGACGGGCACCTTGCGAAAGAGCGATGCGACGCGCGTCTTGTTGTCGATGTACACGCCCGCCGAGCTCACACCGATGGCATCGATGCGCGGCAGGTGCTCAGCAGCGCGCCGGATGGAGTCGTCGATGCCATCGAAGTGATATTGCGGATCGCCGTTGATCTTGGGCTCCCACACCACCTCGCACGAGAAGACTTCTTTGCCATCGATGACCGCGGCGACCTTGCGATCGCTCCCTCCGGCGTCAAATCCAATGCGACACCCCTCGAGGTGGCGACCCACCGGAGCCGAGCTCTCGCTTTCGGCGGGGAACCGCGAGCCGTCGGCAGCGATGATCTCGAAGGCGTGCTCGTAGACATTGGCCATGAACTCCGCGTCGAAGGCGCGGGCTCCACCGGTCTTGTACGAGGCCTGTAGGTGCATGGCGACGTCGGGGGGCCCCGAAACGAAGACCTGCGCGCTGCCCTTTTGCCACAAGAGAAACTTGAGGGTGCGTTCGGCGTAACGCAGATTGGCCGCCGGGTCGTCACCCCCGGCGAAAGCCGAGGTGCGGTAGACCGAGACGCTACCGTTGGGTCGCTGCAGCGCGAAAGCCATGGGTACTGATCGTCCGCTCTCCCTCGCAGCGGCCAAGAAAGCTCGGTTGCCCAGGTACGCGGGGCGAAAATCGTCGTCGAGCGGTGGGGCCACCCTCGGTTTTACCTGCAGCAGATTTTCGGACATGCCAAACGGTCCTGGTGGGATCCGCTCCTCATGCCGAGGAAGCGGGCTTTCCTTCGATTTTTCGCGTAAAGAGGAAGTTATCACGGTCACCCTCGAAACCGGGACGACATCTCTGCGCCACGGGGGCGAGTTTTGGCCGATGCACATTGACGAGAGAAATGCCGCCGCCGTTCGACGAGATGTATGGAAATGGCGAGACGAAAGTTCGCCAGCCGTTCGAGACGGTCAAGAGCTGGCTCGCCAAGACGGCACCCGAGGTTTTCGCCGAAAAGCGGCGTGAAGCCGACCTCACATTTCAGCGCATCGGCATCACCTTCAACGTCTACGGCGAGACGGGGGGGACCGAGCGACTCATCCCCTTCGACATCGTGCCGCGCATCCTCAGCGCGCGCGAATGGCGCAAGCTCGCCCTCGGCCTCGAGCAGCGCGTGCGCGCGCTCAATCTTTTCTTGCACGACATCTACCACGACCAGCGCATCGTCCGAGAGGGCGTGATTCCGGCCGCCCACATTCTGCGCAACGCCCTCTATCGCCCCGAAATGGTCGGCGTCGACGTGGCGTGCGACGTCTACACGCACATCGCGGGCATCGACCTGGTGCGCGTGGGCGAAGACGACTTCTACGTCCTCGAGGACAACCTTCGCACGCCGTCGGGCGTGTCGTACATGCTCGAGAACCGCGCGGTCATGATCCGTCTATTTCCCGAGCTCTTTCGAAAAGCTCCGGTGTCGCCGGTCGATCACTATCCCCACGAGCTGCTGCGCTGCCTGCGCTCGGTGGCCCCCCCGCGCGCCGAGGGCGAGCCGGTGGTCGCCTTACTCACGCCCGGGCCCTACAACAGCGCGTATTTCGAGCACACGTTTCTGGCCGAAGAGATGGGCATCGAGCTGGTCGAAGGCCAGGACCTGATGGTCAACGACGACGCGGTGTGGATGCGCACCACCGAAGGACCGCGGCGCGTCGACGTCATCTACCGGCGCATGGACGACGACAGCCTCGATCCTCTCACCTTTCGGCCCGACAGCATGCTCGGCGTGCCCGGGCTGATGAGCGTCTACCAGTCGGGCGGGGTCACGCTGGCCAACAGCATCGGAAACGGGATTGCCGACGACAAGTCCACCTACCCGTTCGTCCCCGAGATCATCCGCTTTTACCTGGGCGAAGAGCCGCTCTTGCGCAACGTCACCACCTACCGGTGCTCCGATCCTTCGGACCGCACCTATGTGCTCGAGCACCTGGCCGAGCTGGTCATCAAGGAGACGCAGGGCTCGGGCGGCTACGGGATGCTCATTGGTCCGCAGAGCACCGCAGCCGAGCGCGAGCAGTTCAAGGCGCGTATCAAGCAGCGGCCCGAGGCGTACATCGGGCAGCCCACCCTCGCTCTTTCGACGTGCCCCACTTTCGTCGAGCAAGGTCTCGCGCCGCGGCACGTCGATCTGCGCCCGTTCGTTCTGTCCGGTCGCGACGGGGTCACCATCGTACCCGGCGGCCTGACGCGGGTCGCCCTGCAAGAGGGATCGTTGGTGGTCAACTCGTCGCAAGGGGGCGGCACCAAGGACACGTGGATTCTGGCAGAGGACCCATGCTAGCGCTTCTTTCCCGATGCTGAGCCGTACCGCCGAGCATCTGTACTGGACGGGCCGCTACGTGGAGCGAGCCGAAAATACCGCACGAGCGCTCGACGTCAGCTTGCGCGCCGCGCTGCAACGGGGATCGGAGCAGGACGCGGACTGGGAGTCCGTCGTCGACCTGGTGGGCGACAAGGCCAGCTTCACCGAGACCTACGGCGCCGCGACCGCCGACAACGTGACGACGTTTGCCATTCTCGACGCCGCCAATCCCTCGAGCATTCATTCGAGCTTGCGGGCCGCGCGCGAGAACCTTCGCGCCCTTCGCGCCGCCGTCTCCAACGAGCTCTGGGAGAGCATCAACTCGACGTGGCTGAAGACGCGCCAGCTCGACGAAGCGGCCATCCGCAACATGGGAGCCCGCGAGCTGTGCGAATGGATCGTCGAGCGCGCTCATCTCTTTCAAGGGATCTCGTACGGGACCACGCTCCACGACGACGCCTTTCACTTCTTGCTGCTCGGAACGTTCCTCGAGCGAGCCGACAACACCGCCCGGCTCTTGGGAGCCAAGTACCCGCGACTCACCGGGAGCGACGCCAGCCCGGGTCGCGCTTACTACGCCTGGGGCGCCGTCCTTCGCGCGGTCAGCGCATTTCGCTCGTACCACCTCGTCTTCCGCGACGTCATCGACGCCGACCGGGTCGCCGAGCTCCTGGTCCTGCGCCGCGAGATGCCGCGCAGCCTTCGCTTTTGCGCCCAGCAGGCCCTCGAGCACCTCGACCACCTGGGCAAAAATCGCGACCTCGAGTGCCAGCGTCTCGCCGGTGAGCTCCACGCCCGGCTCCGATTCGCCCGCATCGATCGCATCCTCGAGGACGGTCTGGTGCCTTTCTTGACCGAGATCCTCGAGCAGCTCGCGGTCTTGAGCAACCAGGTGTCCAAAGACTTCCTCATGACCGTTTGACAGGAGCACCATGCGCGTCACCATCGTCCACGAGACCGTCTACCGCTACGAAAGCCCCGCGCACTACAGCGTGCAGTACCTCCGTCTGTCGCCCCGAACGACCGGCCGCCAGAAGGTCATCTCGTGGAAGCTCGAGGCGCCCGCCCCGGTTCGGCACTGGGTCGACACGTTCGGTAACGACGCGCACGTGTTGGTCGTCGACAAGCCGCACACCGAGATCCGCGTGCGCGCCCGGGGCGACGTCGAGGTTCACGAAACGCCGATCATCGAAGAGGCAGGGCCGCAGAGTCTCGATGTGTACTTGCGGGCGACGCCGCTCACCGCATCGGACGCCAACCTCACCACCTTCGCCAACGACTTTCGCAGCATCGTCGAAAAAGATCGCCGCGAGGGCCTTATCAAGATGATGGGCTCTCTACGCGAACGGATCGAGTACAAGGGGGGCGTGACGCACGCCGCCACCGCGGCGACCGACGCGTTCGCGCGCGGCGCCGGGGTCTGCCAGGATCACGCGCACGTCTTTTTGGCGTCGTGCCGAACGCTGGGCGTGCCCGCACGCTACGTGAGCGGGTACCTCGCCGCCGATCGCAACGCACAGCTTGCCAGCCACGCGTGGGTCGAGGCCTGGGTCCCCGACGAAGGTTGGCAGGGGTACGACATCGCCAACAACACGAAGCCCGGCGTGCGCCACGTGCGCGTCGCCGTCGGTCTCGACTACCTCGATGCTTGTCCCGTGCGCGGCTACCGGCGCGGCGGACAGGGCGAATCGCTGGCGGTCGACGTGCAGGTGTTCGACGGCCGCCGCGCGCGCCAGGTCGACAAGGCCCAGCAAGCACAGCAATCGCTACCCTTGCAGCAGGCCCAGTCGCAGCAATGACCCCGCGGGATCAGCCGAGCCGCACGACCTCGTTGCGGCGCGCCGATTCGAACGCTGCCTCGTAGACGCGCAGCACGTCGCGGCAACTTTCGGGCGTCACCGCGAGGGGCGCCAATCCGGCAAGAAACGCGGCGATGTTCTCGTAGAACGCCAGGTAGTCACCGGGCAGCACCTCGAGCGGCGCCGCGCCCGCGCCGTTGACCACCTCGGTGCGGTCAGCGTCGAACTTGGCGCGCTCGGTTCGAGCAACCACCTCGCCCTTGCGCAGCCAGGCCTCCTGCGGATCGAGGCCCTCCATCTTGAGCGTGCCTTCGGTCCCCTGCACGTACCACCGCGGGCGTCCGATCCACGAATGTGCGCCGGCCTCGATGCGAATGCGCAGTCCGCTCGCGAAGCGCATGGTGCACGTGGCGAGCGTTTCGACGTCGAGATTGGGGCGACGAAACTGCAGATCGCAGTAGACCGATTCGGGCATGCCACCGCCCAGAATCAGCGCTTGATCCATGAGGTGGGCTCCCCAGTCGCGAAACGGACCTCCTCCCTTGTCGGCACGCTGCCGCCAGGGCCGCTGCTCGGCAGGGGGGGCGGGCGTGGCGTCGGGACCGGCGCGCAAGACGGCGCTGTCGATGACGCACGGCTCTCCCACGAGCCGCGCGGCGAGGGAGGCGCGAAGCGTGAGAAAATCGCTATCCCAGCGGCGGTTGTGAAACACGCTCAGCATCTTGCCCGCCCGCCCGGACGCTTCGATCATCTGGTCGGCCTCGCGGACGTCGAGGCACATGATCTTGTCGGTGACGACGTGGAGACCCGCGCCAAGAGCACGCATCGCAAGCTCCTTGTGCGTGTCGTGGGGGGTGCCGAGGACGATGACGTCGAGCCCCTCGGCGTCGAGAAGCTCGTCGAAACTGGCGACGATGCGCGCATCGGGGAAGTCGGCCTTCGCATGGGCGCCGCGCTCCGCGGACGAGCTGGAGATCGCCCGCACCTCGAGCCCCCTCGCCGCTCTTGCCAGGGGGCCGTGAAACGCCCTGCCCGCTAGCCCGTAGCCAACCAACCCGATGCCAAACGGTTTCATGGTCGCGGAAACCTCAGGATGAATGTCGTCCCTTGTCCTTCTCGGCTCGTCACGTCGATCGAACCTCCGAACTCACCGGTCACGATGTCGTGAACGATGGTAAGACCAAGCCCGGTGCCCTCGCCAAATGGCTTGGTGGTGAACATGGGCTCGAAGATCTTGGGCAAGACCTGGGGACTGATTCCCGATCCGCTGTCCGAGATCCGCAGCTCGACGCCACCGTCACGGGCCGATAGCTCGACGCGAATGGGACCGCCTCCGCGCGCGCCGCTGGCGTCGATGGCATTGCCGACCAGGTTGTTCACCACCTGGATCAGACGACCAGGCACTCCCGATAGCTCGGCGCCACCTCCACCGTGGTCGAAGGTGAGGTCGCAGTTTTTGGCGCGGAGATCGTGGCGCATCAAGAGAAGGGCGTCGCCGATGATGCGAACGGCGTCGAAGCGAATGCGCTCGCCGCGCGCCATGTCACGGGTCTGCGTCTTCATTCCACGCACGAACAGCGCCGCGCGCTCGACGGCGGTGTTGGCGATGCGCAGTGCGGATTGCATCTCGTCGCCAATCTCGCGCTGATCGTCGCCGGTGATTTGCGTATCGCCGATGGACTCCTTGAGCTCGCGTAGCAGCTGATCGACCTCGGCCAGCGCGGCCCGCGCGGCGGCCAGGGGAGTGTTCATCTCGTGGGCGATGCCCGCGGTGAGCCTGCCGAGAGACGCCATCTTCTCACTTCGCACCAGACGCTCTTCGGCGTCCTTGCGCGAGGTGATGTCGCGGGTGATTCCGAAAAGGCCGACGATCTTGCCGGATGGATCGCGAAGGGCGACTTTGCTCGACGAGACCCACTTCGCGCCGCCTTGACGATCCACGTTGTGCTCGTCGACGTTGATGAGCGGCTCGCCCGTCGCGAGGACCCTCTTTTCGTTTTCCTGGAACTTGAGCGCGTGCTCTGGCTCGTAGAAATCGAAGTCCGTCTTTCCGACCGCCTCGTGGGGGTCGGCCAAACCGTAGCGGAGCGCCAGCGATCGGTTGATCCGCAAGAAACGGCCCGCCGCATCCTTGAAGTAGATGAAGTCCGGAACGTTCTCCATCAGGATGCGGAACAACTCCCGCTCGTCGAGGGTCGGATCGCCGCTCATCCAGCGATCGAGGCTACAGCCGATCCCCCCTTATATCCAGCTCGGGGCTCACACCTGCCTACCAGCCGTGAGGCCTACCGGCAGGGGGTCATCCGATCTGATAAAGTTGCGAATCGTGGACGAGGAGTCGATTCAGCCGAAAGCTCCTCTTCGTGTGATCGGTCGCTACGCGCTCTACGAGCCCATCGCCTCGGGCGGCATGGCAACCGTCCACCTCGGGCGACTGCT
>JBBSDY010000131.1:0-8262 GCA_038240245.1 Polyangiales bacterium | reverse complement strand
GGCAGCGCGCTACCCTCGTCGTTCACCGTCAACGTCACATCGCTCGCCAAGGAGCAGCGCACGTACTCGGGCACTTTCGCCTCGAGCTCCAACGCCCTGGCGCAAACGGGCACGCTGGGCCTGCAGGTCGGGACGGGTACGGCCGTCAACCTGGCCATCGACGCCACCGACTCGCTCGACAGCATCGCCGCCAAGATCAACGGCGCAGGTTTGCGCGTCAATGCATCGGTCTTCTACGACGGCTCGGCCTACCGCCTCCAGGTGCGCGGGCTCGACACCGGGGCGGCCAACGCCATCACCTTCAACGAGACCGGAACGTCGCTCGATCTGAACGGTACCGGCGCCACCGCGTCCAGCGGAAAGACCGTGCAGAGCGCCACCGACGCCTCGCTCACCATCGACGGCTTCACGGTGACCCGACCCACCAACCAGATCTCCGGCGTCGTGCAGGGCGTGACGCTCGCGCTCACCTCGACGACGTCGAGTCCGGCCACGGTCACCATCGCCGGTGATTCCACCTCCCTCAAGACGAAGGTCAATGCGCTGGTGAGTGCGTTCAACAGCGTCATCAACTCCATCCACAACGCGACGGGCTTCGGCTCGTCCAAGCCTGCCAACCAGGCTCTGGCCGCCGATTCTGCGCTGCGCACGGTCAACGATCGGCTAAGCTCGTTCATGGGCTCGGCTGGAACGAACGCCGGATCGTACGCGACCCTGGCCGACATCGGCATCAAGCTGAACCGCGACGGCACGTTGCAGCTCGACGACACCAAGCTCACCCAGGCCATCGGCACCGATGCCGGCAGCGTGACCAAGCTCCTCGCACGACCGCAGGGCGCCACCACCGGAGGCATGATGTCCGATCTCAAGGACCTCGTCACATCGCTCACCGCGGCGGATACAGGCCTGCTCACCCTTCGGAGTCATTCGTTCGATTCGCAGGCCAAATCGCTGGACCTGCGGGCAACGTCCGAGCAAACGCGGCTCGACACGTACGCCAACAACTTGCGAAAGCAGTTCACCGCGATGAACGATTCCATCGGCGCCAGCCAGCTGCTCGGCGCATCTTTGTCCAAGGCATTCGGATGACGAGGACCCAACCATGATTCCGAACAACAGCATCGCCCGCTACCAGGCCGTGAAGATTACGACGAGCAGCCCCGGAGACGTCCTGGTGGCTCTCCTCGAGGGGGTGTTCAAGTTCGTGCACGTCGCCAAGCACGGGCTCACCACGGGCGACCGTGCCCGCGCCGGCGAAGCAATGTCGCGTGCGCACGCGATCATCTCCGAGCTCTATGCCTCGCTCGATACGCAGCACTATCCCGAGCTTTGCCACAATCTGATGGCCGTCTACGATTTTTGCCTGAGCCGCATCACGTATGCCAACCGGCACAACGACATCAAGGCGCTCGAGGACGTGACGCGCGTCATGACGCCCATCCGCGAGGCATTCACCATCGCGGTGCGTAGCCTCGCTCAGCCGCCGCTCGAGCGAACCGGATCGATTGGATGAGCATCCCCTACCTCGAATCGCAGATCATGAAGGTCGGAGCGCCGGTCGTCGTTCCGTCGTACGTCGACCACCCCACCTCACCCGAGGTGTTGGCGCGATTCGGTGACGGTCCGGCGCTTGCCATCAAGCGCGGCCGCGAACGAAGCTACCCGGGTCTCAGGGGAGAAGCCCCTCCCACCTTGCCCCTCTACGAGCGCGCGATCGACACCCTGGGACCGATGGCGCGGATTCTCGACGCCGGCTGCGGAGCGGGCGCGGGAACTCAAATCCTGACCTACCACTACGAAGACGTGGTGGGCGTCGATCGGGACGCGCGCGCCCTGCAATTTGCCCGGCACGCTGCGCCGGGCGCCAAGCTCGTCTGTGGCGATCTGTCGTTCCCCCAGGTCATCGGGACGGTCGACGGCGCGGTTCTCATCGACGTGCTGGGCCACGCAGCGCTTCCCGAAGAGGTGCTGCTATCGCTCTGCTCCGTGCTCGGCGCCGGCCGCAAGGTGTTCATCGCCGAGAGCCGGTCCATGACCGCCCAGTACCTGCGCGCCCCTACCCGACGAGCGTATGCGCCGAGCTCGCTCGGCACGTTGCTCACCGTCTCGGGCTACGAGGTCATCGAATGGCTGGAGACCGACGGGCCCTTCTTGATGTGCGTCGCGACCCCGTTCTCGGGAGGGTCGTGGGAGGACTTGCGCAACGGATATGCCGATCTCGCCGCCAGCCGCATCGAGGATGCGCTCGCGTGCTTCAAGGAAGCCCTGTCGAGCGCGCGCAGCGAGGTCAAGGTCGAGGCTGTTCTCGGTGAAGCCGAGTGCCGCCTTTCGCAACGCGATGGGGACGGCGCCATTCGCGCCTATTTCCACGCGCGCGACCTCGCTCCCGACGATGCGCGTGCCATGGCCGGGCTGGCTCGGATCGCGCTCTCGATGGGCAATGCGGGCGATGCGGCACAGCTCGCCGAGGCTGCGCTTCGACTCGATCCGACCGATCTCGCTTCGCTCTGCGCTCACGCGCTCATCGCCGAGCGGGTCCGTCCCGATCGAGCCAAGGGACGCTGGCTCATCGCAGCGAACCTGGCTCCCGACTCGTTCGACGTTGCGCTTCACCTCGCGCGAGCCGCCGCCGAGGACGCCGACTACAATCTGTCGGTCTGGGCGCTCGAGCGGGTTCGCGCGTACGGCGAAGACCACGGCGTGCCCATGCACATTGCCCTGGCCTCGGCGCTCCTCGGTGCCGGCCGCATCGCCGACGCCCGGCTCGAGGCGCGTCTGGCCCAAAGCTTCGCCCCCTTCGACGCGTCGGTGAAAGCTCTGATCGCACAACTCGAGACCGCGAAACCCTGACGGCTCCGTCAGGCGATTGACGCTGCTCGATTGGCGTTGCTCGGCTGTTGAAGAGGAGAGAGCCGCCACGGCGCCAAGAAATGCGGGTCCTCCGGCTGTGGCGCCGATGTTGCAGACAACGGGGGGCAACCCATGCCTTCTCGCTCCATGCTCGCTTTCATTCCCGCCCGCGGAGGATCCAAGCGCTTGTCGCGCAAGAACGTGAGGCTCTTCGCGGGAGCGCCGCTTTTGGTCCACAGCATCTCGCTCGCCATGCGCGTCGCCGCGATCAATCGCGTCCTGGTCTCGACCGATGATCCGGAGACGGCCGAGATCGCCAGGGGCGCCGGAGCCGAAGTGGTCATCCGACCCGCCGAGCTGTCCCACGATCGCGCCACCACCGCGAGCGCCGTGAAGCACGCGCTCGAGACGGCCTATGCAGAACGTGCGCTTCCCCTCGGTGTCGTCACGTTGCAACCCAACTGTCCTTTGCGATCGCCAGCCCTGGTGACGCGCGCCATCGAGCTCTTCGTCGAGCTGGACCCCGACTCGGTCGTCTCGGTGAGCGAGAGCCATCACAAGCTGGGCGTCATCGAGCGGGGCCTGTTCCGGCCCTCGTACCGAACCGGGACGCGGTCGCAGGACCTCGACGCGCGCTATTTCGAGAACGGCGTCGTGTACGTCTCGCGTCCCGAGATGGTCGTGGGCCGCGAAGACTTGTTCGGCGAGCGCATCGTCCCGCTCATCACCGAGCCGCTCTTTGCCCTGGGTGACATCGACACCGCCCTCGACTTCGAGGTGGCCGAGTTCCTCTTTCGGGCGCATCGCGAACGTTTCGAGCCGGAACCGTTGGTGCACGAGGAACGCGCATGAAAGAGCTGACCATCGATGGCCGCGCGATCGGCGCCGGGCACGCCCCGTTCGTCATCGCCGAGATCGGCATCAACCACGAGGGCAGCTTCGACAAGGCCGTGCAAATGGTCGACGACGCCCACGTCGCCGGATGTGAATGTGCCAAGTTCCAGTCGCACGTCATCGAAGACGAGATGATTCCCAACCGCGTCATCCCGGGCAACGCCAAAGAGAGCATCTGGGACATCATGTCGCGATGCGCGCTCGGCGAGGACGACGAGATCCGGCTCAAGCGCTACGTCGAAGACAAGGGCATGATCTACCTGTGCACGCCCTTTTCGCGGGCCGCCGCCGATCGCCTCGAGAAGATGGGCACACTCGCCTACAAGATCGGCTCAGGCGAATGCAACAACTACCCCCTCGTCGACCACATCGCGTCGTTCGGCAAGCCCATCATCTTGAGCACCGGCATGAACGATCTCGGATCGGTGGCCCGGTCGGTGTCGATCTTGCGGGCACGCCAGGTGCCCTACGCTCTTTTGCACTGCACCTCGATGTACCCGACCCCTTACGACAAGGTCAGGCTCGGTGCGCTCGCCGAGATGGGCGAGCGTTTTCCCGATGCCATTCTCGGTCTGTCCGACCACTCGCTCGGCAACTACACCTGCTTCGCCGCCGTCGCCCTCGGAGCTTCCATTCTCGAGAAGCACTTCACCTCCGACAAGACATGGCCGGGGCCCGACGTTCCGATCTCGATCGATCCCCGCGAGCTCGCCGAGCTCGTCCGTGGCTCGTCCGCCATCTTCGAAGCGCTGGGGGGCAAAAAAGAGATTTTACCCGAAGAGCAGCCCACCATCGACTTTGCCTATGCCTGCGTGGTCACGCTGCGCGACATCGCCGCGGGTGAGCCGCTCAATCGACAGAACGTTTGGGTGAAGAGACCGGGCACCGGAGAGATCAAGGCCGCCCACTACGAGAGCATCATCGGTAAGAGCGTCCGCTGCGCGCTCGGCAAGAACGAACAGCTACGATGGTCCGACATCGGCTCACCCCAAGTACGATCCGCCGCGGAATGAGGGAACCCAGCGTGGACGCCCAAGACAATGGCCAGCCCTCCCCGGCGGAGAAGAAGCGGCTGCTCTTCGTCACCGGAACGCGCGCCGATTTCGGCAAACTGAAGCCGCTCATCGCGCGCGTCAAGAGCTGTCCGGAGTTCGAATATCAGATCTTCGCCACCGGAATGCACATGCTGTCGCGCTACGGATCGACGGTGCACGAGATCAAAAAGAGCGGCTTCGATCAGGTATTCTCGTTCATCAACCAAAATCAGGCTATCGGCTCGCAGATGGATCTGGTGCTCGCCAACACCGTGCAGGGGCTGTCCCTCTACCTGCGCGAGTTCCCCGCCGATCTCATCGTCATCCACGGTGACCGCGTCGAGGCGCTGGCCGGCGCGATCGTGGGCGCCTTGAACAACGTGCTGGTCGCCCATGTCGAGGGCGGCGAGCTGTCGGGCACGGTCGACGAGCTGCTGCGCCACGCCATCACCAAGCTTTCGCACCTTCACTTCGTCGCCAACGAAGAAGCGCGGCAACGGCTCATGCAGATGGGCGAGGGTCCCGAGGCCGTCTACGTCATTGGCTCGCCCGACATCGACGTGATGCTGTCCGACGATCTACCCGATCTGGCCGAGGTCAAGCGCAAGTACGATCTGCCCTTCGAGTCGTACGGGATCCTCATGTACCACCCCGTGACGACGGAGATCGATCGGATTGCCGAGCACGTCGATCACGTGGTGGCGGCGGTCACCGCCTCGCAGATGAGCTTCGTCGCCATCTACCCCAACAACGACCGCGGCGCCGACATCATCCTGAGCCGCATGTTGTCGCTTCGGAACAGTCCGCGCTTTCGGGTGATCCCGTCCATGCGCTTCGAGTATTTTCTCGAGCTCTTGAAGCACGCCAAGGTCATCGTCGGAAACTCCAGCGCCGGTATTCGCGAAGCGCCCGTCTACGGCGTGCCCACCATCAACATCGGCTCGCGGCAGAACAACCGTTTTCGCCACTCGTCGATCTGCGACGTCCGCGAGAATCAGGTGGCCATCCTTTCAGCCTTGCGCAACCTGGCGGGGCCGTGTGTCCGGTCCATGCATTTCGGGACGGGGGAAAGCGCCCGACTATTCATTTCCCACCTGCGGCAATCCGCGCTGTGGGACACGTCACGGCAGAAGCTGTTCCGGGACGCGCGGGTGCGCTTCTCGACCCGGCCGCCCGAGCCGGTCGCACATGTCCGCGTGGCCTGAGCGACGATCATTTCGTTGGTGAGGACCGTCGTGATACAGGGGGAGGGATGGTTGGCACGAGCGCGAAAAAGTACCGGGCCCTCTTGCGTGAGATCGCACTCGGCTACCCTGAAGCCCACGAGGATTTTCCGTGGGGCGAGAGCGTCATCAAGGTCAAGGGCAAGGTCTTCGTCTTTCTCGGGCGCGATGGGGACGACCTCGGGTTCAGCGTCAAGCTGCCCGTGTCCGGTGGATTCGCGCTGTCGCTGCCCTTCGCCTCCCCCACCGGTTACGGCCTGGCCAAGGGTGGATGGATCACCGCCAAGTTCGGACCGCGCGAAAAGCCGCCGATGGATGTGCTCCGGGCGTGGCTCGACGAGAGCTACCGCGCCGTGGCTCCCAAGAAGCTCGCGGCGAGCCTTCCCAGAGCCGACAAGGCCGCTCCGCCACCTGCAACACCCGCAGCGCCGCGTCGTCGCCCTTCTATCGCGGGCCGAGCAGCGAAGCGGGGCGTCTGAGCAACCCACCGCGGTTCGGCGCTCCGAGCTCTACCCGTCCTCGCGCGACTGCGCCGCGGCAATCCGCAGAGCCGCGCGACTGAGCTCATCGGCCATGGCCACCGCGTCCACCGCGGCAAGAGAGAGCGAGGTCGATGACGCGGAGCTTGCCACCGTGGCAGCGAGGGGCAATGTGCGCGAGCTCGCCGAAGGTCCTATGCCGTGACCCATGGCGTCGTAGCCGGCGGCTCGTGCTTGCGCGGTGAGCGCCGTCACGGACTTGACGTACGACTCTTCCGAGTCGGTGAAATACCCACCCTTCTTGAGGGCGCGGACGAACCCCGCCGGATCACCGCGGCGCGCGCCGTCGAGAGCACCCGGAAAGTGATCTTGCAGCAGCTTCAAATAGTCGGCTGCACCCTCGGCCGCGCCGCGGTAGGCACGAAACTGGTCGGTGATCTTGCGCTCGCTGTCACCGAAGCCCTCGGTCGTGACGTAGTTGGCGGTAAGACCGGAGGGACCCGTCCCCTTGATGCCACCGAAGTTGTAGTTCATCATGGCGTGTCCGCCGCCCGTCTCGTGCGACCACTGGGCGACGAGCACGCTGAGCTGCTCGGGACGAGGCGACTCGTGAAATCGTGCCTCCCAGGCCGTCTTCAGGGCAGCGGCCGCCGCACCTCCCGAGAGCGGTGTCGCCATTTTTTCGACGACGACCGACGGCGTCTTGGCGCGTGCCGCATCCGCCTTGCTACGCTGCGCCAGCTCATGGGCAAAGGCAACGTTGGAGATCGGTGTGTCGAGAGCAGGGCTCTGCCGACTCTCGGACCCTCTGATTGCGGAAACGCCCGCCATGGCCCTTGCTCAGCAAGAACCAGACCTGGCAGGCTTCAATCTTTTTTCTCGTTGGCTTCGAGCTCGCCCTTGTAAACCGTGAGGTCCTCGAGAAACTGCAAGAGGACGGTCTCGAGCCCCCGGTTTCCAATGAGGGTGAGCGCGGCCTCGAGCGAGTCGATGGATGCCGTGCGCGCCTGGGCATGCCGCACGACGCGGGCCGTCAAGACAGGGCTGAACGCCGTCAGCATCTGAAGCTTGCGCCGGCTGGCCAGGGGATCGTTGAGCGCCGCCAACAAATTGTGCAGTGCGCCAAGCCGCTGAAGGTCGTCCTCGGAGATCTCGCAGTTGGTCGGAACGGCTTTCTTGCTTGCCTTGGTCACAGCTTTCCCTGGCCCAGTGTGTAGCAAATCTGGTGCTTGGCTTCCAAGAACCGCGCCGACGCCCTTGGTTCGGGGCCAGAATGCCCGAGGAGCGAACGTGAGCGTCATCAGGGGCGCCAATGGGAGCTCGCAGCGTCGGACCGTTGACGCTCGAATGGGGCCCGGGCGATATCATCCCGCGTAGGCCCCCCCCCAACACACCATCCGTACCGGCGTGGGGCAAAAGTCTGAGCTGAACCCCGGGAAAAACCCGCGCCAATTTCGTAAGCTTCGAGCACGAACGAAGGAGCATCTTTGGGCCACGCACTCGACGTCCGGACGACTGTCCCGCAGGCAACCGCTTCGCGGGTGGCGAGCCACGACTCCGAGTCGAGCTCGCCGGTGGCCGTCGTCATACCGAAGGCGGCCGTCTTGCTGGTGGACGATCAACCGGCGAACCTCGCTGTGCTCAAGGCTGTTCTCGAGCCGCTCGATCTCGACCTCGTCATTTGCAGCTCGGGCGCCGACGCGATCCGCCGCCTTTCGGAGCAAGACTTTGCACTCATCCTGCTCGACGTGCAGATGCCGGGCATGGACGGCTTCAAGACCG
>JBBSDY010000130.1:0-8278 GCA_038240245.1 Polyangiales bacterium | reverse complement strand
TGACCGCGCACCGCCTTTCCAGTTGGATGGGACGATGCTCGAGGGCGCCATCCCGCCGACGATCGGCGGACGGTACCGCACGATCCGACTGATCGGGCGCGGAGGCATGGGCGCCGTCTACGAGGTCGAGCACGAGCTGACCAAGCACCGCCGTGCGCTCAAGATGCTCCACGCGCAGTTTCGGGCGTATCCGACGGTCATCGCGCGCTTTTTGCGCGAGGCGTCCGCGGCGGGACGCATCGGCAATCCGCACATCATCGAAACGTTCGACGCCGGTGAGCTCGAATCGGGCGAGCCGTACCTGGTCATGGAGTACCTCGAGGGCGAGACGCTCTCCGACTTGCTCGGCCGCAAGGGGCGGCTCTCGATGAGCGAGCTGGCCGATCTCTGCTCGCAGGCGTGCGTCGGCGTGCAGGCAGCGCACGACTGCGGCATCGTGCACCGCGATCTGAAGCCCGACAACCTGTTCATCATCACCCGCGAGGGCAAGCCGTTCGTGAAGCTGCTCGACTTCGGAGTGTCGAAGTTCGACGCCGAGCTGACCGGCGGCATGGGCATGACGAAAGAAGGTGCGACGCTGGGCACGCCTTTTTACATGCCACCCGAGCAAGTGCGCGGCGAGAAAGACATCGATGCGCGCGCCGACGTCTACGCGATGGGCGTCATCCTCTACGAGTGCGCCACCGGCAAGCGTCCCTTCGAAGCCGATACGCTCCCGCACCTCGCGCTTTTGATCCACGAAGGCAAACCGCAAGTCATCGAAGAGCTCCGCCCCGATTTGCCGCGCGGGTTTGGCGATCTGGTGCGCAAGGCCATGGCCAGCGATAAAACCCAGCGGTTTGCGACGGCGCGCGATCTCGCCGCTGCCCTGTTGCAGTTCGGTGGCGTCTCGCTCGATGCCACCATGGCGGATCCCGCTCCGGTCATGACGCGCTCCGGCGGAATCGCGGGTCATTCGGACGATCTCGGTCCTACGATGCCGGGCCACGCCATCTCGGTCGCTCAAGACCCGAAGCCGGCCAAGAGCTCGAAGGCGGGACTCTTCGTGGCGTTGGCGGCCGTCGCCGTCATCGGTGGCGGGCTCGCGGTGCGCAGCCTGATGCACCCGTCTCCTCCCGAGGCACCGAGCGCCGCGGCACCCGCTGCGCCGGCAGTCCCCCCACCCGCCGCGGTGGCAACCCCCACGCCGGTGACGCCCGAACCGATCGCCAGCGCCGCATCGAGCGCCTCACCTCCTGCGTCGGCAACGAAGAATCACCCGACCGGGCCGCCGCAGGGCGCTCACCCGGCCCCTCCGCCCGTCGCAGCGACACCGCCGCCCAGCCCTCTGCCCGCCAAGACGTCGACCCGCGTCGATCAAAAGGGCCTCGCCAACGACAACCCGTTCAAATGACGGCGCTTTAGCGGCTCGAACGAATCCAACGGCGGGAGCGCCAAGTAGGGCGTTGTCCCACGTGTCGTTTTGACGGTGCCGGCCGCGGGCGGTATTTTCATAGACGTAACGGAGGCATTCCTCATGGCTCGTCTTGCTTGGGCACCGTGCGTCTTGGTGCTGGTCGTAGGCTGCGGCGGTAACGACTACTCGCCCTTTTTTGGGAACGCCGGGGGCACCAGTAGAAACGCCGGGGGCGGGAATGGCAGCTCCGGCGACGGTCAGCCGGGGTCGGGGGGATCCGGGAACTCGGGCGGCTCGTCCCCGACGGGCGCCAGCGGAAGCGCCATGAACAACGGGGGAGCGACGGGGTCGGGCGGGACGACGGGGGCCGGCGGAATGATCGGGAGCTCCGGCGTGGGCGGAACCGGGAACGCCGGCGGCGCGTCGGGATCGAACGGAGGAGGAGCCGGCTCGATCGGCACTCCGGACAGTGGCACCGCCGGCGCCGGCGGGATGGGCGGCACGCCCGACGCAGGCATGAGCGGGTGCGCGTCGAACGACGCCTGCCCCGACACGAGCTACTGCAGGAAGGCGAGCTGCGAGAACGACTCGCGCGGGGTGTGCACACCCAAGCCCAAGTCCTGCAAGGACGACGCGGAAGAAACACCGGTCTGCGGCTGCAACGGCGTCACCTACTTCAGCAGCTGCCTCGCCGAGTGGAGCGGCGAGAACGTCGCGCTGCACGGCATCTGCAGCGACACGGTCGCGCTCAAGTGCTCGAACGCCAACCCGGCCTGCGTGAATTTTCCCAATGCCTTTTGCGGCGAGCTCGCCACGACCTCGGCGGGTTGCCCCAGCGGTGGACCGTCCGTCGCCCCTCTCGGCAGGTGCTGGGTGCTGCCCGACAAATGCCCCGATTACTACAACCACTTCAGCAGTTGCAGCGGCGGCATCAAGTGCGCGCACACCTGCGAAGCGGTGAAGGACGAGCGGCCGTATTACAGGGCGGGCCCCGGGTGTAACTGACTCGGTTTCGAAGGGCCGTTGACCAAAGCCGGCCGGTCGGCGATAACGCGGTTTCCATGAGAAATAGGCTAGGCCAAGCCCTCGCATTCGTACTCGCCACGGCCCAGATGTCGGCGCTATTGCCCGCGACTGCGGCGGCGCAAACGCCCGCGCTGGCCCCCAAGGACGAGGCGCGCGATCGCTTCGACCGCGGGCTCAAGCTCTTCAACGAAGGTGACAACGCCGCGGCGCTCGCCGAGTTCAAGCGAGCTTACGAGCTTATCCCCAACCAGCTCGTGCTCTTCAACATCGGCCTCGTCTATGCGGCCATGAACCGTCCCGCCGAGGCCACCGATGCGCTCGCCAAGGTCATTGCCGATCCGGGCAATCTGTCGGCCGAGCGGCTCGCGCGCGCCAAGCAAACGAAGGACGAGCAGGCATCACGCGTGGCCGAGCTCACCGTGGTCACCAACGTTCCCGCCACCATCGACGTCGACAACGTCGACGTGGGCAAGACGCCGCTTGCCGCACCGCTGCGCATCGCCGGCGGGCAGCGCATCGTGGGCGCATTCGCGACGGGCTACGCTCCGCTTCGCAAAGAAGTGACGGTCGCGGGTGGCACCAAGACCGAGGTCAAGCTCGAGCTCACGTCGATGGAAGGAAAGGCCGCGCACCTCAAGGTGAGCACGCATCTGCCCGCAGCTGACGTTTTGGTCGACGGGCAGGTAACGGGCAAAACTCCTCTGGCGACGTCGCTCACCATCGCGCCCGGCCAGCACAAGATCGAGCTCAAGCGCGCAGGCTACGCCGCCGCGCAGCAAGATCTCACGCTGGGTGACGGCGCGTCGGGCGAAGTCACGTTCGAGCCCGAGCCCGATGCGTCCCTCCTGGCGACCGAGGGAGGATCGCTGGCGCTCGATATCAGCGAGACGCAAGCCGTGGTCACCATCGACGGCAAGCCGCGCGGTCCCTACAACGGAAGCATCAAACTGCCCAAGGGCAAGCACCAGATCATCGTCGAGCGCGGCGGTTTCGAGGCGACCGAGCGCTCGGTGAACATCGACACGGGCCGGACGACGACGGTACCCGTCGAGCTCGTGCCCACGCCCGAGACGCGCGCTGCGTATGTGAGCAAGGCAACGTCGCAACGTACGTGGGGATGGATTTCGACGCTTGGTGGAGTGGCACTCGCTGGCGGAGGAGTGGCCCTTCTGGTGATCGATTCGAGTGCCCGAAGCGACGCAAACAAGGACATCAACGCGTACATTGCACAGCAGGCGAGAATGGGGGGTGGCGTTTGTGACGACTATTATGGTCGCAGCCCCACCAACAGTCCCGAATGCCTGACGTATTTCAACGCCTTCAACGCAGGAACGAAGAAATTCGACGATGCCAAGACGCGGGACATCTTCGGATATGTGGGCGTCGGTGTTGGCAGCGCCGCCACGCTCCTCGGCTTGTACCTCCTCGCGAGCGGTGACAGCCCCCACCGCTACGATCGCAAGAACGACGACAACACGATCAGCCTGCGCGTCACCCCGGTGGTCGGACCTTCGGGGTTCGGTCTTGTAGGCACGTTCTAGAGCTGTCGCTCCGCTTCGAGTAGGCTCAGGGTGCTGGCGGAGCGCTCGATCAGACTCTGCTTAAGACAACCCCCGCCTCGACGCGAGCTCGCTCGACGCGGCATTCGGATCGATCGCCCGCAAAGCGAGGCGCGGCGCGATCATCGTTCTTATGTCCGATCTTCTCGATCTCCCGGCCGAAGCTCTGGATCTCTTCGCCGCGGAGGGTAACCTAACCGGGTGGAATTCAGGGTCGTCGGTCCGATCCTCGACCAGGAAACCATCGCCACCGGGCGCAGCATTCGTGAGCTATCTCGGCTGCGCAAGATCTACGGAAGAGGAAGATGGCGCAAGCGGAAGGGCATCGCTAGAATCAGGTTCACCGATGGCACGACCCGCACGGCAGAGCTCCACTGGTACGAAGCGCACGGCATCGGCCAGAAGGAGCTCAAGATCAAGCGCCTCTTCGGGTAGAGGCAGTTTGTCGGCGCGCGTTCGCCACGTCGTGTGCGTATCGAACGTCGGCTATCCGGCATCCCTAGAGAAGAGAAAGATTTACCTCGCGCTCGCTGATCGCCAAGCAACCCGACTGGGCATGGTCCGCGTGATCGACGAATCCGGTGACGACTACCTGTATCCGAGGGCCCTATTTGCCGACATCCAGGTATCCCCAGTCCTGGCCAAAGCCCTCGCCTAATCTCTGCTAAGACAACCCCCGTGCCGTCACCGCTGCGCACGATCGACTGGGGTAGCATCGCGCCGCTGCGTTTGCGGGCGCGGGCCGTCGCCGAAGGCGTCTATGCCGGAGCGCACCGAAGCCTGCGCCGCGGACCGGGCGTCGAGTTCGGGGGACACCGCGAGTACGTTCCCGGCGATGATCTGCGGTGGCTCGACCGCCGCGCCTTGTTGCGGCACGACAAGCTCATCGTCCGCGAGTTCGAGACGGAAACCGACCGCGGACTTCGCCTCATCGTCGACGCCAGCGCGTCGATGGCCTTCCGTGGTCGCGAAGCGCCCGCCACCAAGTTCGCCTACGCGGCGCTCGTGGCTGCCGCCTTGTCGCGCGTTGCACTGGCGAGCGGCGATCCGGTGGGGCTCGACTGGCTGGGTGGTCGCGCGACGCGGCCCCTGCCCGCCACCGCGGGCCGCGAAGCCTTCGAGCGCATCGTGGGCGCGCTGGAGTCGGTCGAGGCGGGAGGCGACTTGCTGCTCGACGCGAGCTCGCTCGAGGCTGCCTTCGGATCGGTCGCGCGCAAGGCGCGCCGCGGAACGGTCATCGTTCTTCTCTCCGATCTTCTCGATCTGCCGTCCGAGGCTCTCGACCGGTTCGCCGCGCTTGCGTCGGGGGGCCGGGTGCTGGTCGCGCTACAAATCCTCGATCCCGAAGAAGCGCACTTTCCTTTCGAGGGAACGGTTCGCCTGCGCGCTCTCGAAGGCGGAGCGGTGATCGAGACCGACGCCGACACGATGCGCGCGCGCTACCTCGCCGCGCTCGCCGCCATGACCGAAGAATGGTCGCGCAAGCTGACCAACCACGGTGGCCAGCTTCTGCAGGCGCTGACATCGGACGAGCCCTCCGCCGTGCTGCGACAGATCGTCTCCGCGGTCGCAGGCCGCCCCATCGGCGCGCGCAAGGATCGATGAGCTTCCTCTTCGCGGCAGCACTGGGCATCGCGCTGCTCGCTGTCGCGCCGTTTCTCGCGCACTTGCTGCAGCGACGACGCGCCGACGAGCGCGATTTTCCGCCTGCGCGGCTCGTTCCCCCGAGCCCGCCCGTGGCGCGCCGGCGCCAGCGGGTCGACGATCGCGCGCTCTACGCCGTGCGCACGGCAGCCGTCGTTGCGCTCGCGCTTCTCGGCGCGACACCCTTCGTGCATTGCTCGTCGCTGGCCATTGGCCGCCAGGGCGGAGCCTCCATCGCGATGGCGATCGTCCTCGACGATTCACTGAGCATGCTGGCCGAGGCCGGATCCACGACGCGGTGGGAGCGAGCCAAAAAGGCCGCGAGCGAGCTCGCCGCGGGCGCGCGCGAAGGGGATGCCATCGGCATCGTGCTCGCCGGCTCCCCTCCCCGCATCGCACTGGCGCCCACCACCGATCTTGCCGCTGCCCGCGACGTCGTTGCGTCGTTGTCGGCTTCTCACCGGGCCACCGATCTCGACGGGGCTCTCGAGCTCGCGCGTTCGCTCATTCACGGCCTTCCACAGGTCGATCGCCGCGTGGTGCTCTTGAGCGATCTCACCGACGGCCACTCGGCCGGGCCGGCGCTCGGCGAAGCTGGCGATGTGCCGCTTTGGGTTCCCTTGACCGATCTCGCCGTGCCCGCACAAAACTGCGCCCTGCTTCGCGCCGATCGCCAGCGCGATCGCGCCACGGTCCGGGTGTCGTGCTCTCCGCCCGGCGAGAGCAAGGGCAGGAGCGTCGAGATCCGCGCCGGAAGCAAGGTGGTTGGCGAATCGCGCCTTCCCGACGAAGCTCCGCTCACCGACGTGGGCGTCGACCTCCACGAACCCACGGGCGAGCTCCTGGCCCGATTGACCGGCAAGGATGCCATCTCGGTCGACGACGAGGCGCCCGTCCTCGCAGTCACCGGTGAGCTGACGATCGCCATCGTGGCCGATCCCGCGAGCTCGAAGTTGGTCACCGGCGGACCGCCACCCGTCGAGCAAGCGCTTTCCGCGCTCGAGCTCGACATGCGCGTGCGCCCGCTGCCGCTTTTGCCCGATCGCCCCGAGGATCTGGCGGCGTTTGCAGGGATCGCCATCGAAGATCCGGCCGGCTTCACACCCGAGTCTCGACGTTCGCTGACCACTTGGCTCGAGCGCGGCGGCGTGGTGCTCCTGGCGCTGGGGCCGCACGCGCCACTCGCGCCACTCGGCACGAGCTTCGCGCCGGTCGTGGCGGGCCCGGTCACATGGGGACCGTCTCCGGTGCCCGGCCTCGACGAACGAGCTGCCGCGGTCTTCGGCTTCGCAGCACCCAGCCTCGTCGATCTTCACCCGCAAGGTCGAGCCACGATCGATTCCGGATCCCAGGGGGGATCGACGAAGGTGGTTGCGCGCTGGAAGGACGATGCTCCGTGGCTCATCGAGCGACCGATCGGTCGCGGGCTGGCGTACGTGCTCACGCTGCCCACCTCGCCCGACGCCAGCGATCTGGCCCTGCGACCGGCGTTTCTCATTCTGCTGGAGAAGTTCGTCGACGCCGCCCGCGTGCGCAACGGCGCTCATCGCACCACGGTGGGCGAGGCGTGGACGTTCGAGGGAGCCAAGTCGATGACGGCGGTCGGTCCCGGCAAGACGAGCGTGCACGTCACCGACGAGCCGACTGGCAAGGTCTTGATTCCCGATCGGATCGGAACGTACGAGATCGCTCTCGACGGAGACAAGCTGGTGCGCGTTGCCGCCCCCGCCGAGCGCGAGGTCGATCTGCGTCCCCGCCCCGTTTCGCCGCAGACGAAGGCAGCATCGCTGGGGGACATCCGCTCGCGGATCGATCTGTCACCTTACGTGGCCATCGCGCTCCTCGCACTCCTGGTGGGCGAGCTCGGTCTGCGGGTCTGGGCCCGCACCACGAGCACGCCCGTTTCGGCCGCCGGTCAAGACGTTGTGGAAACCCGACAGAGGCTCTGATATCGCCAAGATCGATGCGTACGATATGGATGGCACTCGCTGCGCTGCTGACGGTTTCATGCCGTTCGGCGGGTCCTTACGGGCACAGCAAGGTCTACAGCCCCGTTGGTGACGAAGAGCACGCCATAGCTGGCAACCAGGAATACGATTCGCTCCTCGTCGAAAGATCGTTCGACAAGGTGAAGGGCAAGTCGGTATGGCTCTTCGGAGTCGTCACCAACCGCGGCTCGGGACCGGGCGGAGCCACCTATATCGCGGTCAGCCTGCGCACGCTGCAGCCACGCAATCTCTGCGACTCCGACGACGAGGACACCTGCCGCGTCACTGTGAGCGATCGTGAGATGGGGCGCGTGCACGTCCTGGTCTCGCTCTCCGCCGAAGACGATCTCGGCGAGCACAGCGTGGGAATCGGCTCGCTCGTGCGCGTCGTGGGCAGCGTCACGAGCGACATCGATCCCATCGACGGCACGCCCATCATCCGCGTCAGCTATTACCGGCACTGGCCCCGGGGGTTTTACGTGACCACCAAGGCAGCCGGCGCATTGAGACGCTGAGCACGGCGCGCCGGGCAACGTGCCCTGGCTCTCGAGCTCGTCGACGACGAGATCTGCTCGGCGCCCTTGTTTTTTCGGGATCTTCCAGGCTGGTCGATCGGGTCAAAAAAGTGTGTTAAAAAGCGTCGCGTGAAGTTTGGCCTCTGCCTG
>JBBSDY010000129.1:0-8302 GCA_038240245.1 Polyangiales bacterium | reverse complement strand
ACGTCGAGCAATTCATCGAGCAAGGCTTCGTGATCGTCAAAGACTGCGTCGATCGCGAGGTGATGAGCGAGTGGGTCGAACGGTCGTGGGCGCGCAATGGCTACGATCCGGGGGACCGCTCCACCTGGAAAGAGGGCAAGATCCACATGCCCAACCGCGAATTTCGGCGCGTGAGCGAGATCGCCCCGCGCGCGCTCGCGGCAATGCGCGATTTGGTGGGAGAGGCATGTCGCATTCCCGACGATCTCAAATGGGGCGACGGCTTCGTCGCCAACTATCGGCTCGGCGACGACGAGCCGTGGCTTGCACCCTCGCCCGAGGCCGCGGGCTGGCACAAGGACGGCGACTTCTTTTTGCACTTTCTCGACAGCCCCGAACAGGGACTGCTCAGCATCGTGCTGTGGGACGACGTCGTGCCCGGCGGTGGCGGTACGTTCATCTGTTGCGACTCGGTGGGGGTCATCGCGCGTTTTCTCGCCGCGCACCCCGAGGGCATCGAGCCCATGGCGTTTGGGGTCAGCGAGCTCATCAAAGAGTGCACCGATTTTCGCGAGGCGACCGGGACGGCGGGTGATGTCTATTTGATGCACCCCTTCATGCTGCACACGAGCTCGCGCAACCATTCGGCTCGAGCGCGGTTGATCACCAACCCTTGCGTCATTTTGACCGAGCCCATGCAGTTCGACCGCGAGCCCTTCGAGGCGCATTCGCCCGTCGAGCGCGCCGTCCTGCGTGCTCTCGGCTCACGCAGCTACACTTTCGAGCCCACGTCGCTGCGTCGGCGCATCGTGCCCGCGCGCCTGGCTCATCAGGCCAAGCTGAAAGAAGAGGAAGACCGTCGCCTCAGCGACGCGTCACGAGCGCTCGCCCAGCCCGTTCGAGATCGCGAGCGCACGCCACCTCGAGCACCTCGGTGACGCGACGGGCATAGTCGGGCATCGCGCTGTCGCCCATCCCCCAGCTCGCGCGCGACTCGGGGCAGAGCCAGAGGACGGCCCGGGCTCGTGCATGAATGCGGGCCAGTACGTCGGCGCCGCTTGGCTGGAGATTCGTTCTTCCGTCGCCGAGAATGACGACGGTCGTGCGGCGATCGACGGCGTCCAGGTGGCGTTTCTCGAACTCGCGAAACACCCGTCCGTAGTTCGAACTCTCGTGCGCGTTGACGTTGTCCCTCGCCCTGGCGATCGCGGTCGACACCTCTTCGTCGTCGAAGAGGCGAGTGACCTCGCCAATCTCGCGGACGAAGACGAAGCTTCTCGTCCGAACGAAGAGCTCTTTGACCGCATAGACGAACTCGAGCATGAAACGCGAGGCAGGCCGCACTGAGTCGCTAACGTCGCAAAGAACGACCAGCTTGGGGCGATCCCTGCGCTGATCGCGGCGCACGGTCCGAAAGGGAGCGCCCCCCGTTGCGAGACTCTTGCGCATCGTCCGGGCCGCATCGATCCGTCCGCGCAAGCGGCGTCGTTCGCGGACCCGCGCCGCGCCGCGCAGACGCTCGGCCAGTCGCCGGACCGCACGCCGGACATCATCGATCTCGGCCTCGGAAAGCCGCGCAAAAGGACGCGTCATGGGCCCCATGGTCGACGCGTCGACCTCGGCGACGCGCTCGAGGTGTCGCTCGATTTGGTCGCGAATCCGACGCTCGGAGCGATCGAGCTCGCGCATCAACGCCTGTACGAGCTGCTCGGCGCGCGCGGCGCCCAGTGCATCGCCCAGGCCATCGCGAAGAATCAAAAGTGCCGATCGGGCCCGCTCGAGCCCCAGCTCATCGAGAATGCGGTGGCTGTAGAAGGCCTTCTGCTCACGACTACGCAGCCGACCGAACAGATCCTGGATCGATGGCCCGGCCAGCACGTGATCGAGATCGGCGCTCCCGGTGAGCAGGGCCCGGAGCCGTCCGCTTTTCTGCGGAGAAACGAGCTCCCGTAGCAGCTCGCGCAAAGAGGCGAGCTCCGGCCGAGAAAATCCCTGCGCCAGCAGACGGTCCACGAGCTCGGAGGAGCGCGCCGCTCGCAGCGAAAATAACTCGTCGAAAAGCGACAAATATTGACGACGGCGCTCCTTGGAATCGGCGACCACGCAAGCGATGCCGTCGCGCAGAGCGGCGCGGTCGGCAAAGCCGACCTCTTCGGCCACGCGCGCGACGTCGATGGCCTGCGACGTCGAGATGGCGAAGCCCTCCCGACGGAGCGTCCACAGGAAATTGTCGAGAACAGCGAGCACGGCGTCGGGTCAGGGCGCAGGCTCGGCGAGAAGGCGCGTCAAGAGCGCCTCGGTCTCGGCTTCTTTTTGGGGATCGAAACCGACCGAGACGTCGCGGATCACCCCACGCTTGTCGATGACGAAGATCGTTGGAAGCGCCCGCACGCCGAAGGCTCGCTGGGTGTTGGACGTCTCGTCGCTCCCGATCGCGGCGTAGCGCATCCCGAAGCTGTTGGCGGCTTGCGACGCCTCGGCCACCGGGTCGTCGGTGATCCCGATCACCGACAGACCCTGCGCGCCGAACTTTGCCTGCCAGGCGGCGAGCTTGGGTGCGGACATCCGGCAGGCCATGCACCACGTGGCCCAGAAATCGAGCACGACGACGCGCCCCTTGAGCTCGCTCATGCCGGATGGGAGCGCGCCCGAAACAGCAGCCATCGTCTTCCAGCTGGGCGCCTGGGCACCCACCTTGTCGAGCCGGAGCATTTCGTCACTTTCGGGCAGCGGTGCAAGCAGCGCGGTCAGCACGACCTCCGAGCCTCCACGTTGCAGGGTGAGGCGCAGCGACGTGCCTGGCGCGTGGCTCCCGACTTCGCGGATTACTTCGTCGGCCTTGGACACGGCGACATCGCCGACCCGCACGATGAGCTCGCCATCGCGAATCCCGGCTTTCCAGGCGGGAGAGCTGCGCAGGGCGTGCTTGACGCGGACGCCTCGCGCGTCGCCGCGCCCTTGATCGAGCTCGACCCCGAGCCACGGACGACCGGAGGCTACCTGCCCGGTGGCATCGTGCTGGGCAACGAGCACCGCGGTCGTGCCGAGGGCAAGGGCCAAACCCATGGTAAAAGCGATGCGGCTCGACGTCATGGGATCTTTCACACATGGTGCACTCGGCGGTCGCGTATGTCGAGCGGTGGCCGGCCCGTCCATCGTGGTGGGTCTTTTCATGGCCTGTGGGCCGCACGAGCCGGCGCTGGTGAACCCGGGGATGTCTTCGGTGAGCCCGGCGCTCGAAAGACCGACCCCTCGAGCGACCGATGCGGCCACCAAGTGGGAGACGATGAGCGAGATCGCAGGTCTGCGACGCGCGGGAGGTATCTTCGTTTCGCGCGGTCATTTCGCGGGCCGATGGAAGGCCGAGGCGCGGGTCAACCCGGTAGCCGAGGCGCCCTACGCCGGCCTGGTTGCATCGAGCCGCTTTCCCGGCGGCGCGCTCCTGGTCCAGATGCACCGGGATGCGGGTTCGGGGAGCCCCGGTCCAATCTTCGCCATGCTCAAACGGGACGCGGGCTTTTTCCCCGAAGGCGGAGACTGGGAGTACGTGGTGACCGATTCCGAAGGATGGATCGAAGACCGCGGAGCTCTGCCCTCGTGCGCGCGTTGCCACGCCGAAGCGAAGGCCGATTGGGTGTTTCCGCTCCCCAAAGACGCGAAGTAAGGAGCACAAAAAACCCATCGCGCGACGCACCACACGGGTGCGCTGCGCGATGAGCAAGACCTGACCGAACGTAAGTTAGCGCGAGCGAAAGAACTTAAGGGCTTAAGTGAGAAGGATAAGAAAAAGATAGATTAAGGGGCAAGGCGACAAAGATAAGAAAAGAAGAAAAAGTAAGAATCAAGGAAGACAGTGCAAGTTCGTCACGGCCAGTGCCACGGGGAGCCAAGTACCGGTGACAACTGGAAGGATGAAGCCAGGAAGCTTGCCTGCGCGCCGCAGCCCACGGCGTCACGAGCGAACCTACTAAGAGCAGCTCGCGTGCCATGGCCAGGATGAAATGGTCCGACCGAGGAATAACAGGGTCGTTTCGGGCATTCATGCAGAGCCGGATGCAGAGCGAACCGGTCCCCGACGGCGTTTCTTCTGGCGCTCGTGTCGCGGTGATGGCCCTACCCCGCAACTTTTTCAGAGAGGTCGGCCACCCTCGCTTCCGTCGTTGCGCTAAATGTTCAAAACTACTGCACCTTCCGGTGTCAACGGGCACCTGTCTCTTAGTCCGAGACGGCTGGAGGCGCGGGAACGGGGGGAAGTGGGGGGTTGGGGTTGGGTGCGGAGGCAGGGGTAGGGGGTCCGGGCGCGGAGGAGGCAGGGGCAGAAGAGCCCTGGGCCGCGGCGGGCCGTGGGGGGCCGCTGGATCGGTCGGGCGGGGCGATGCGGGCCTCGGCGCTGCTTTCCGCGCGGCAGCGGTCGAGGTCGGCAGCCCGGCCGTCGGCCAGCTTCTTCTGATCATCGCGCTCGGCCACGAGCTGGGCCTCCCTGGTGGCTCGCTCCTTGGCTACAGAGCCCAACCCGTCCTCACAGGTCTTGAGGCGCGTCGAGAATGTCGCCTGGAGCGCCTGAATCTGGCGGGCGCGCTCCCCTTCGCTCAGGCTGCCGCTCTTGGAGATACCCTCGAGCATGCTCTTGAACTCCACCTGCTCCTTGGCCTTCGCGTCGCGACAGATCTGGGCATCGCGCTGGGCGAGCTGATGCGATGCGACGCACGTGTCGAGCTTATCGAACGAAGCCGCACCCTCCGCCCGCGCGCGATTCAGCTCCGAGGCCAGTCTCAGGGTTTCGCGCTTCGAATAGGCGAAAAGAGCGCCCACCGCGGCCACCACGAGAATCGCGGCGAGCGTCGCGCGCCGGACGATCTTCTGGCGGAGCTTTCTGCGTTCGGAACGACGCTTTCGCTCGCGCTGCGGCTCGAGCAGAACCTCGAGCTCTTCGGCCATGAGCGAGACTGGCGGGCGCTTTTTGGGATCAGGATCGAGCCAGCGACAAAACGCGTCGCGTAGCATGTCGCGCGGGACGCCAGAAAGCTCGGGAAGCGCGGAGTAAGCGAGCGGCTGACTCGCCCGGATGCTTTGAGCTTTGACGATGGCGAGCCGTGAGTCGGCCCCTTCGCCGGGAAAGTGGCTGGGCCCCACCACCGAGACCAGCAGGGTCGACGCGAGGCAGTAGGTATCCATCTTGTCGCTCAGTGAAAGCGACTCCGGGGCCTTGGAGAGGGCGGATAGCTGCTCGGGCGAAGCATAGAGAATCGTACCCGCCACGAACGTGGCGTCGCGCTCTGCTGCGACCCCCAGATCGAGCAAGATGGGGTGCAGGCGGCCGGCGAATGTCGCCAGAAAGATGTTCTCGGGCTTGATGTCTTGATGACGGAGGCCTGCCTCATGCAAAGCGTCGAGCGCCCGGGCAATGGGAAGAAAGATTTCGTAGGCCTCTTCGAGCGACAGCGTGCTGCGGCGGAGGCGATCGGCCAGCGTCTCGCCCTCGTAGACGGGCATGGTGAGCCAGACGTAGCTTTCGGTCGTCCCGTGGTCCTTGAGCTGGGCGATGTTGGGGTGGCTCGCTGCGGCGAGCATCACCAGCTCGCGCTCGACGTTGCGGCCCGAGTACACTTCGCGGGGGACGAGCTTGAGCGCCACCTGGTGCGACGGCACGTCCACCCGCTGGGCAACGTATACCTTGCCGAACATTCCCTTGCCGAGCAGGCGCACGAGCCGGTAGTGCCCGCCCACGATGTTGCCAACATCGGGCAGCGCCTCGGTGCGAAAAGGAGCGGGAACCGAGGCTGGTCCCGATTCGTCGACCACGGTCGCCGCCAAGGCCTCGGTGATCGTGGTGCGAAACCAGGATCTTGTACCCACGGTGGCCCTAGCCTAACCCACAGTCGCCCCGGGCCTCACCTTCATCTCGCCATGGCGATTCCCGCGTGGTATCAGACGCGCTCCCAAAGCAGGCGCCCATAGCTCAGCTGGATAGAGCACCGGTCTACGGAACCGGTTGTCGGAAGTTCGAATCTTCCTGGGCGCGCGACGACTCCTTCTCGCCGGTGGTACAACCGCCGTCGCCGCGAAATGAAGCCCCGACGACCCGAATACCTCGCTGCGCGCGAGTTCGAGCTGAACCGGCGCGAGTTCATCGCGAGTCTCAGCGTGGCTCTGGCAGCCTGCGGCGGTCCCGCCGAAGGAACCGCGACGTACGGACATGGCGGGGCAGGAGGAGCGCCCGGATCGGCAGGAACGTCGGGCGCGGCGGGGACCTCGGACATGGGCATGTCGGGATCCGGAACATCGGGCTCCGGCTCGACGGGGGGATCGGCGGATGCCGGGCAGCCGAATGGTACGCCCGAAGCCGGCGCCAGCGATGCACCCGCCGAAACGACGAACGCCGAGGCGAGCGCAATGCCGGCCGTGGTCGAGCGCATCGCCTTTGGGTCCTGCTACAGGCTGAATCCAACCGGCCCCGATCGCACGGTCGCCAACCAGGGCTTTTGGGATCTCATAAGCGCGCGCAACCCGCAAGTGTTCCTGCCGCTCGGCGACAACATCTACGCCGACTACGGCGAGCGCTATTCCGATCTCGCGGGCATCAAGGGCTTTCGCGATCTGATGGCGCGCACGATCACGATGCCGATCTGGGACGACCACGACTTCGGGTTGAACGACGGCAACGGTGACTTCGCTCAGAAGGCGACGTTCAAGCAAATGTTTTTGGATTTTTGGACCCTGGTCGGTGCGCCGCTCAGCCAGGCACGCCGCCAGCGAGCTGCCAATTACGACTCGGCCATCCTCGGACCCAAGGGCAAAGAAGTTCAATTCATCATGCTCGACAACCGCTACGATCGCGTCGTGGGCGGGCCCATGCTCGGCGAGGACCAGTGGACGTGGCTCGAGGCGGAGCTCAAAAAACCAGCGAGGCTGCGTATCATCGAATCGGGTAGCGCGGTCTTCACCGCTCCGGTGACACCCGAAAGTTGGTCCGGTCACGTGGCCGAGCAACAACGCCTGGTCAATGTCATCGGCGACACGAAGGCGACGGGCGTCATCACGGTGAGCGGCGACAAGCACTACTCGGATGTTTCTCGCGCTCCCCTCACCACACGATATCCCCTCTACGATTTCGTTTCGAGCTCCTACAACCAGGGCGGCGCCGCCGGAACCGGGACGGGAGGCCCCGCCAACGCCAACCGCGACACGCCGATATCCGGCATCGCAGAGTGCAGCTTCGCGACCATTGCCATCGACTGGAACAGCACGAGCCCGTTGGTCACGATCGAATACCGAAGCGCGTGGACGGGCAACGTCCTTCTGACCAAGAAGCTGACCCTCGCCAATCTCGGCGAGCCGGCCTGAGCAACTGCTCGAGTGGTCGAGACCGACGAGCACTACATGAGTCTGGCGCTTGCCGAAGCAGAAGCGGCGGCGCGCGCGATGGACGTGCCCGTGGGAGCCATCGTGATCGACGCCGAGGGAAAGGTGATCGGCAGCGGACGAAACCGCCGCGAGATCGACCACGATCCCACTGCCCACGCCGAGATCGTCGCGCTGCGACAGGCAGCCGCTCGACTCGGAACTTGGAGACTGCACGGCGCGACGCTGTTCGCCACCCTCGAGCCGTGCCCCATGTGTGCGGGGGCTCTCGTCAACGCGCGCATCGCGCGCGTCGTCTACGGATGCGACGATCCCAAGGCCGGCGCGCTGCGCTCGCTGTTCTCTCTGGGCGAAGACCCGCGACTCAACCATCGATTCGCCGTGACACCGGGCGTGCTGCGCGACGAGTGCGCGCGCATCCTCAGCTCGTTCTTTGCCGCGCTGCGCGCTGCGCCGTAATGCGGTCGCACCGGGCGTCGACCGATAGACGCATTCGGGCCGGGGGCACGACGCGAGCTCGAGTGGCTCAGGGACCGTCCGGCGCGAGCCAAGGCACGTCGCCCCCCAGATCGCGCTTGATGTCGTCGGCCGGACGAACCCTCGGCGAACGCGCGACGCGGTAGGTGATGACCTCGGAAACACCGTCGAGAAGCTCCTCGTCGTTGATCTTGTTGCGATCGCGCATGATCTTCATCAAGCGATGCAGATAGCCGAGCCATCCCTTGCTCATCTGCCCCGTCTGAGAAAAGTAGATGCGCTTGGGAGCAGGCAGAATCGAGGTGAGAAAGAGCGCCTGACCGAGCGACAGATCGAAGGGACTGGTATCGAAGTAGTGATCGGCAGCCGGTCCGATGCCGTAGATCATGGGACCGTATTCGACGATGTTGAAATAGAGCTCGAGAATGTCGTCCTTGGTGAGGGCCTGCTCGAGGTAGGTCGTCAGGACCGCCTCTTGCAGCTT
>JBBSDY010000128.1:0-8343 GCA_038240245.1 Polyangiales bacterium | reverse complement strand
GTGAAGCAGACCGAGAAAGCCGTCGTCCCCGCGGGCGATCTTCCGGTGGTGGCCAGGCTCATGGTCGAGATTCGCTCCGACGGCAGCTACACCGTGGCCCGCGGCGCGATGGAAGACATGGCCAGCGGCCAAAACGTCGCCGGCGAGGCGACCGGCAGCAGTCCTCTCGCCCTCGCCCTCACGCTCGCCAAGAGCATCGCCCGCACCACATTTCTCGCCCGACAGGCGTTCAAAGCGTTCCTGCGCAAATAGGCTTTCGCCGCGAGGGGTCGAAACCCAGGTCGCAGGTGAGCCGATCGGGGCGGCCCGAGGGGACTTGAATAGCCAGAGTCGTCGCTGTTTCTTCGGAGGGCACGGAGGTGCTGGCCCGAGAGGCTCGAGCGACTGGAGACGCGCATGAGATCCTTCCACGACCTGGGCCGCCGGCTTTTGCCACTGGCAATGTGCCTCGGCCTGCTGCGCTGCACGGGAACCATTGGCGACCGGACGACGGATGGCGCCACCCCGCGGGGCGCCTCGACAAGCTCCCACGTTCCCGTCGATCCCGTTCCCCTCGCGCACGGCCCCGGGGTGGGACCGAGCGCCGGGCGCCGTCTCACCAAGGGCGAGTATACGAACACCATCGGCGATTTGCTCGGCGTGGTCTTACGCTCCGACGACGCCAACCTCCTACCCGACGATCAGCCGGCCACCGGTGGCGGCTTCCGCGACGACATTCAGGGCTTGCTGCCGACGGCCGTGCGCACCGATGCCTACGAGGCATTGGCCACGCTGGTCTCGGAGCGCGTTGCGTGGGCGGGCGGTCTCTCGACTCACGCGTCTTGCACCGCACCCACCCCGGCGTGCCGCGAGGGATTCATTCGGCACCTCGGTCGCGTGCTTTACCGCCGACCTCTCGACGATTTCGACGTGGGCAATCTCGCACCGCTCTTCGACTTGGCGCCGAACGATGCGGCCGGATTTGAAGTTGGCGCACGGCTGGTCACGCAGGCGATGCTTCAGTCACCGCACTTCCTTTACCGACTCGAACGCCTCGATGGTGTCGACTCGAGCACGGGAAAAGCGGCGCCCAGCGCCTATGAGATGGCGACGCGGCTTTCCTATCTGGCGTGGCTATCGGCGCCGGCGCCCGAGCTGCTCGACGCGGCAGAGCGCGGCGAGCTAGGGGCCAATGAATCGTATGCGGCCGGCGTCCAGCGCGTGATCTCCAGCAGCCCGGCGCGTCGCGGCTTCGAAGGCTACGCCGAGGATTGGCTGCAGCTCTACAGGTTGGATACTCGAACGCCCAACGAGCAGCGCGGCGTGTCCCAGGCCCTTCTCAACGAAATGAAGGAAGAAACACTGCGCTTCGCGTCTCGCATTGCGCTCACCGAGCATGGCGATCTCACCGATCTTTTCACCGACAAGAAGACCGAGCTGGGACCGGCCCTCGCGCCGATCTATGGAGTGATGGCGCCGGCACAAGGGTTCGCTAGCTACGACCTATCGAGCGATCCCCATCGCATTGGCATCCTGACCCAACCTGGTTTCATGATCCTTCGCGCGGCGCCCGACCGCGCCACCATCGTGCACCGCGGACTGATGGTGCTGCGCGTTTTTCTGTGCTCCGAGGTACCCGCGCCGCCGGCCAACGCCGCCACCAGGATCGATTCGATACCGGCCAACCTCACCGATCGCGAGCGGTTCGCACTTCACGCCGCAGCGCCCACCTGCAAGGCCTGTCACTCGACTTTCGATCCCCTCGGTCACCCCTTCGAGCCCTACGACCTGGCAGGCAAGTTCAGAACCCAGGACGAATTCGGCAATGACCTACGCAGCGACGGCGAGGTGATGCTCGACGGCGCGGTACAGGCCTATGCGAGCACCGCATCGTTCGCGAGCATCCTCGGCAAGAGCGCCAGCGTGCAGCGATGTTTGGTGAGCAAGATGTTTCAGTACGGCCTGGGCCGTTCGCTCGACGACACCGACCAGGGCGCCCTCGACGATATCGCTCTGCGCTTCGAGGGCGCGGGCCGAACGTACCTGGCCGCCATCACCGCGGTGGCCACGAGCCCCGCGTTTCGCGCGATGGCACCCGTCCAATGAGGCGTCACAACCTGCGCACCGACGACCGTTCGCTTCCGGGAGCACAAGCATGACGACCGCGCGAAATAACATTGCCCGACGTAAATTTCTCCATGGTGCTGGTGGCGTTGCCATCGGCCTCCCGTTCCTTCTGGCGGCAGAAGGCTCGACCAGGGCACAGGTCGCAGCTCCGCGCGAGCGCCTGGTTACCGTGTATTTTCCCCAGGGCATTCCCGCTTCCGTCCGCAGCAATGGCTACACCGGGATCCTCGCTCCTCTTGCTCCATTCCAGTCGAAGCTGACCATGATCCGCGGGCTCGACTGTCACGCCGAGTCGCCCAACAATGGCCACTCCAAGGGCAGCTCGGCGTTTGCTTGCGGCTTCGGTACGCCGGTTCTGAGCACCAAGGGCGGACCCAGTCTCGATTGGGTGGTCCACGAGGCCACCAAGACCGATACGCCACTGCCCACGATGAGCGCCGGTTTCTCGGGCGGCGACGACATCGCCGAGGCGGTGCGCTACCACCACTCGTGGCGCGGCAAGAATCAGCCAAACGAGGTCATCCTCGACACGCTCAAGTTCTTCGAGGCGATCTTCGGGGGACGTGTCTCGATGCCGACCGGTACAGTGCCCGATCCTACGGCCGTGCTCAAGGCACGCCAGCGCGTCAGTGTGCTCGACGCCGTGCTCGCCGACTACCAGCACGTCGTTGGCGACACCGGCGGATACTCACCTGCCATCCGTGGCATGATCTCCAATCACCTGGAGACGGTGCGTGAGCTGGAGAAGCGGGCGGTGGGCATCCAGCTGTCGGTGAGCGGACAGGGCCCGGCTCCGGCGGTCGACTGCAAACCTCCCCCGGCGCCCACGAAGATGGACTCGATCCTGGGTCCTGCCGTCGGCGGACAGAGTCCCAAGACGACGCCCTATTTTCAGACGATGTGGTCGATCATGGTCGACATCTACGTGCTCGCGCTGCGCTGCGATCTCGCTCGGTTTGGCAACCTGCTTTGCGGCAGCGGCGGCGACTCGTACCCCTACACTTGCCCCTCGGGTAGCACGTCGAACATCCACGGCGAGGGCTTCCACCTGTGGCTGTCGAATCCGAACATCCGTCCCATCGTCGACGACCACATGCTCTGGACAGTGACGCGCATCGCCGAGCTGCTGCGAAAGCTGGACGACCCTTCGTACAAGGATGTCGACGGAGGGACGCTTCTCGACAACACCACCGTGGTGATTGGCACCGAGCTCGGCGATGACGTGGCCAACCACGGCATGACCGACATGCCGTTCTGGATCGCTGGAGCACGCAAGCGCTTCAAATCGGGCGATTTTCCGATTGCCGGCGGACACACCGATGTCGATCTCTACAACACCATCTTGCGCGCGACTGGCGTCGCCGCGCCCTTTGGAGATCCGGCATTCTTCAAGGGCGTCCTACCGATCGTCGCCTGACGTCTCGGGTGGATGGTTTGCCGGGTCGAGCCGAAGTCAACTAGCCTGACGCCATGATGTGGACTCGGCGTCTTCGAGCCCTTCTTGGGACGAGCCTTTCGAGCGCAGCCCTGGGCCTGGGCTGCGATGCGACGCTCGATCCGGTGGGTGCGATTGAAGAGCGCGATGCGGCCGTCGTCACCGCCGACGGACGGGATCACCAGGTGGACACGCAAGCGCCTGGCGAAGCGGGATCGGATCTCATCGGCTGGTGGCCGCTGGATTCGAATCCCGACGACAGCATCGCCAGCAATCATGGAGTGCTTCTGGGCGCGGCGACGTTCACCACGGACGCCGAACGAGGAAACGTGCTGCTCTGCAACGGAATCGACGCCGGCGTCCAGGTCAAAAATACCCTCGGGCTGAGCTTCTCGTATTCGGCGTGGATGTGGAGCGACACCCCCAGCAGCATGGGGAGCTCGGCCATCGAAGGCGACCCGCTCATCTGGTCCAACGATCCGGCGGGAATCGACGACTTCGCGCTCGCGGTCCTCGATGACCGCCTCTCGTACATCAACTACAACCAAAGAGCGACGGGAACGGCCAGCATCACCGACGGCAAATGGCATCACATTGCCGCGACCCGCCAGGACGGCGCACGGGTCGGACTCTACGTCGACGGAAAAGCCGATGGCGACGGCAACTCGGGCACCGGCGTCGTTTCGGCCAATCCGAGTGTTTACTTTTGTGGGCTCCCCGGTGGGCGACATTTCAAGGGTCGGTTGGACGACGTGCGTCTCTACGACCGCGCGCTCTCACCCTCGGAGATCGAATCGCTCTGGATCGACACGCGTTGACCCACTTCGCAGCGATCGGCCCCGGGCAGTCGTGATGTGTCCGTTTCAATTGGCGAGCCATTCGAGCCCCAGCGTGAACCCCACCCAGACCGGGCCAAAATGCGCCACCGGCTGGCCAGCGAACCGGACCACCAGTGGCTCGAACGTGCGCGCAACTTCGATCTCGGCGCGAACCCTGAGGTCGTGACGCAAGCGTCCCGCGAGCACGCCCGCCAGGCCAGCGAAGGGACTCGCTCCGAAGTCGGTGCGCGTCGGCGCGCCGCGCTCGCTCGAGCCCCCGGTGAAGGCGCCGGTGATGCCTGCTCCCAGACCGAGCGCAGGCGACAGTTGCCTTTTCGGCCACGGCTCGACGAGCATGGCTGCGCGTCCGACCAGAAGAGCAAAATCCGACGACGCGTCGGTGGTGGAGATGACGGTGGGGGCGCTTGCCGCGGCCGAAAGCTCGAGGCTAAGCGTGGGCAACACGTAGTACCCGGCACCGATGCGAATTCCCGCGAGCGTCCCGATTCGACCCGACGCTGCGAACGCGCTGGCTCCTGCCCGCAGCGCCCAGCTGAGATCCTCAGAAGGTGTCATCAGGCGTTGCGACGCAGTGGCCTCGATGAGAGGGGTCGGCCGCACCTCGCCCTCGAAAGGCGCCGCGGTCTGGAGCTCCAGCAAGGAGGCGTAGAGCAGCTCGACGGCTCGAATCGCGACGCGCTCTGGCGTCTGGCCGTCTTTCTTCGCGTCGAGCGTGCGGGTCGTGCTCTTGCCAGTCACCCGGTCGGCGACGTGGACGACGATCCCCGTGGTGTCTTCGATGGGCCGGGACACTTTGATGGCAGCAAAAGCGCCATGCGTCTTGGCGATGCTGACGATGTCGTCTCCCGACGAGAGTGGGACGATCTCGACCACGAACCCCGCGGCTTCGAGCTCCGCTCGCGTGCGCTGCTCCGCTTCGTCCCACCCCCCCTCCTCGACGGGGGTACGGATCAGCACCACCCGATCGGTGCCCGGCGCACCGAACGACACGCGTGGCAGCGCGCACGCGATCGTCACGATCGCCAGCAACCTAGCGAAGTATCGAGCGAGCCGTCGATGCGTAGGGGCCACCGGGAAACCGCGCAAGGTAGTGGGATGCTAGCTGCCGCGCTCGTGCCATGTCACCCGCCTCGCGATGCGTCACCATCGAGCGACCTTCTGCCTCGTCCGCATACGCGCCCTGCGGGCGCTCGGCCAGATAGAGATCGAAGTAGCGCCCGGCCCCGGCTGGATCGGAGAACGAATCGGCAAGGAGGCGCCCCAGAAGAAACGCGGCGTCCGCTGCCTCGGTGGTCCCCGAAAATCGCTCCCTGATTCGGTTCAAGGCCTGTCGCGCCCGGGCGACACTTCCTGCCAGACGCGCGGCATCGGCGAGCTCGGCGAGCTGCTTTCGATCCAGCCGATCGACCAAACCCGAGAATCCCGAGCGCTCGGCGGTCTCGAGCGCGCCGCGGTAGTCGCGCAGGCGATAGCGCGAGAGGAATGCAACGTCGTCGCTCGCTGTCTGCAGAGCCGGGACTGGGCCGTGCCCGGTTTCAATGACCGCCGATCCTGAGGGCTCGGTGGAAGGGAGCGAGGGGGCGGGAATATCGGAGACATCGAATCCAGTGGATCGCGCTCGCAGCTCGTGCCCGGCGTCCACCATCAGGTGCTCACCGCCCAGCGAGCCTCCGGAGACGCTCACCCGTCCGCGTTCGACACGGACGACGATGTCCGCGCCCTCCACCAGCCGCTCCACGCTGAAGATGGTTCCCACCACACTGACCTCGTAGCCGCCAGCCAGTACCATCCAATGCATGTGGCGCGCCGGATCGATGCTCAATCGCAGTCGTCCTTTTTCGAGGGTGACGCGATGGTCTCCCACGACCGGCTCGGTGCGGTAGGCCAGCGTACCCGCCGACAGCTCGGCGGTTACGCCGTCGGTCAACTCGAGAGACGCCGGGCCCGACGGGGGAAGCTCCAGCCGCACGCTGCTCGAAGCACCGGGCGTCGAGATCGTCGCCACCTCGGCCACCCGCGATCGGGCAAACCAGTAGCCGCTTGCACCCAAGACCACGGCCAGCGTGGCCGCAGCGAGCAACCCCACATGAAACATCGATGGCCGCCTCCCAGTCTGAGCAACTGCCTCGATGAAGACCGCCCGACCCGACGCGATCGCGCTCTTGGGTACCTCACCACGGTGGCGATCGACGAGCGCATGGAGTTTGTCGAAACGGCTCATTCTGTTTCCTTTGCTTCGTTGGTGAGGCCGAGCAGGGCGGGATATTCCGGGTAGCGGGCAGCCCTCGTCAAGAACTGCTGCTCGGCGCGGGCGATTCTGCGCTTGGCGGTGGCCAGCGAGCAGCGACTCATCTCGGCCACTTCGACGAGACGACGTTGGTCGAAGTGGCGCAGCGCGAAAACCAGTTGCTCTGCCGGACCGAGCTCGGCCGCGATGCGATAGGCGATCGTGAGAAGCTCGCGCTCGTCCTCACTGGCGATGATCGCCGCTGTTTCGGGCGGCTCCTGGAAACGAAAATAACGACGGCGTACGTAGCGACTACGGATCTCCTTGTAGACGGTGTGCGTGGCGACCGAACGCATCCAGGCCGACAGGCTTTCCGGATTGCGAACCTTTCCTTTGGCGATCAGCTGCCATGCCTTGATGAAGATCTCTTGCACGACGTCGTCATGCTCGGTGTCGATCGCCAGCAGGCGATGCACCATGCGGTGGATGTCGCGCGCGAAGCGATCATAGAGACGGCCAGCAGCTTCCGGACGGCCGCTCATCACGAGCTCGATGAGCTCCGCGTCGGGCAGCGGCTGGGGTAAGGCGCGCAGATTGCGCGCCGGCGAAGATGTCACGTTTCTTCTTTATCAAGTCCCCCCGGGACTGCCCAAATGGCTCATCCCGGGACGGTAGGACAACCCCACACTTGGGCTAGGTCCCCCGTGAGCCATTCGGGCCCCGCCCGACCCAGCTCGAGGCAGCCGCGACCGCCGCCGCGGGAACATGGCGCGGCGAGCTACTCGTCCTCGTCCGTCTTGGCGTTGCGCAGACCGAGGGCCTTGCACTTCTTGTAGAGGTGGCTTCGCTCGAGATCAAGAGACCGCGCGGTGGCAGCCATTTGACCTTCGTGATGGGCGAGGGCCGCTTCGAGGATGGCGCGCTCGGCTTCTTCGGCGAGGACGCGAAATGGAACACCGGGGCGGTATCCCGCCGAGGTGTCGATACCCGAAGCGTCGCCCAGGCACATCTTCACATCAGAGGATCCGATGCGATCGTCCGGCGTCAAAATCACGAGCCGCTCGATGATGTTGCGTAGCTCGCGTACGTTGCCGGGAAAGCTGTAGGCCGTGAGCTCGGCCAGCGCCTCGTCGGACACCGTGACGTTGGGTCGATCGTTGGTCGTCGAGGCGATGGCCAGAAAGTGTTTCACCAGCTCGCGTATGTCGTCGCGGCGCGTTCGGAGCGGCGGAAGAGCCAACGGTACGACGTTGAGACGATCGTACAGATCGGGCCGGAACGTTCCGGCCTTGGCGGCCTCGACGAGATCGCGGTTGGTGGCGGCAACCACGCGAACGTCGATCTTGAAGGTCTCGTTGCCGCCCACCCGCTCGATCTCGTGCTCTTGCAAAACGCGCAGCAGCTTGGCCTGCATGGGGAGCGGCATGTCGCCGACCTCGTCGAGGAAGATGGTGCCTCCCCCGGCGCGCTCGAACTTGCCGCGGCGCTGTTTGGTGGCGCCGGTAAAGGCGCCCGCCTCGTGTCCGAAGAGCTCGCTCTCGATGAGCTCGCCGGGAACCGCCGCGCAATTGATCTTCTCGAGCGGACCCTTGGCGCGTGGGGACGCCTGGTGAATGGCGCGCGCCACCAGCTCCTTGCCCGTTCCGCGCTCGCCGGTGATGAGAACGCTGGCGTTGGCCTTGGCGGCGCGGGCAATCTGCTCGCGCAGCTGGATCATCGCGCGGCTCTGACCAATC
>JBBSDY010000127.1:0-8372 GCA_038240245.1 Polyangiales bacterium | reverse complement strand
GGAAGACGATGCCGATGGAGAGCATGGTGACGAGGCCGACGCCGCAGGCGTAGCCCGCGAAGAGCACCGGGATGTACTCGCGCCACCTTAGGCCCAGTCGCTTCTCGAAATAGAAGCGACCGAGCAGGGCGCCCACGAACTGGGGCAGAACCGAGTGAGGGTAGGTCTGCCCGATGCCGCGCACCAGACCGTAGAGCAAGGTGACCGGAGCCGAGAAGGCGGACAGAACGCCGAACACCACGAGCCCCGCGCCAAACCCCATCAGCACCTTGAGGCCCGAGAGGGCCTCCTGAAACTGAGAATACTCGCCGGTCGTCGAGGCATAGATGAGAAGCTGGTTCTTCGCGTTGAGCTCCCACAGGTTCTGGGCGTAGGGGTAAACCGAGGACGGGATCTCGGCGAGCCCCCAGATGAAGCTGCTGAAGGCGACCGTCGCCACGATGATGACCGGAAAGAGAAACACCTCGGCCTTCCACAGCGATGTGAACTTGGTTCCGGTGAGCTCGGCCTGACGATAAAAGACGGTCTGAACGCCATAGTTGGTGATGGGGACGGGGATGAACCACACGGCGAGCCCGCGATATCCAGAGAGAATGAATGCCAGCTCGCGAATGAAGGGGATCTCCACGACTTGCCCGGCGAGCCCCTCGAGCCGAGCGGTCACGTACGAGATGAGCGGCGTGTAGAGAAATCCAAAAAGGAAGAGCACCACCATCACGCCGGGGTGCCAGTCGATGAGGTAGCCGCACATCAAGATGTAGACCGTCGTCGACGTCAGGTACGAGATCAGGATGAAGCGGTTGGGAATGTCACCGCGCCCGGGACGCGTCGTGGGGATCTCTTTGTCGGCCGCCGATCTTTCCTGACGGTCGCGGCGGATCCGGAAAATTGCCAAAAAGCCGATGACCGCCACGGCGAGTGACAGGCCGATTCCAAAGCTGAAGTAGAGGTCGAGGTAATTCTTGAACATCGTGTCGACCGTCTTGTCGCCGGGGATCCACGAGCTCAAAACCCCCGCCTTGTAGAGAATGGGGTTCATGATCATCGTCGCCACGAGACCGATGAACGAGCCCACCATGGCGTAGTAGGGAAGCACCATGCCCAGAATGACGAGACCGAGGTCGAACGTCAGTCCGGTCGCCACGGCGGGCAAATAGTCCTTGGTGAGATCCGTCCAGTCCACGAAGGGGATGGGAAACATGGTCCACGTGTTGTTGGGAAAGAAAGCGCCCGTCAGCGTGGGCAACGCCATGTAGAGCGCACCGAACGACATTCCCAGCGCGGCCCCAATCGAGAAAACCCGCCAGCGCCACGAGCCCTCGGTCTTCTCGCTACCGTCGAGGTCGTCGGCCAGCGCGGTGATGCCCTGGGCGCCGATCGGAGCGAGGGGAAAGGGCAGCTTCTCGACGTCGCTCGTCAGTCGAAACAGGCCATACCCGAGAACCGTGTTGTCGAGCTTGCCGAAGAACTGGCGGAACACGAAAAGCCCCAGCGCCGGAAGCCACGCCGCCTGGAAGAACGTGCGATGATCGTACGCGGCCGGATCGATGGGCGCGTACCAGCGGGGAAAGAGCGAGGACAAACCCTGCGAGACGGCCGCATCGCTGCGGACCAGGAACTGATTCCACAAGAGGTTGCCATAGACAGCCTGCCCCACGATCGATCCCGACATGTAAAAAAGGACGAAGAGCTGTGGTCGCGAGAGCTTGGCGTTGGCTCGCTTGGCCACCTCGATGAACAGGATGACGGTGACCCACTGGGCTGCCGCACCGACGCCCATGCCCGCCAGAAGCTCCATGTAGAGGGCGCCCGGCACCATGATGAGGGCCACGAAGAGCACGCCAAAGAACGACGACGCGGAGAAACCGTCCTCGAATGTCGACGGCACCGTCATGAGCTGGCGGTACTGCTCGAGCTCCTTGTCGATCTTACGCGGCATGCGTGCTCCCCTCGGTGAAGAGGGCTCGCTCGGCGAGCGCATGGTAGTGCTCGATGCTTTCGAGCGGCAACGAGCGCCAGCGCAAGAACTGCTCGCGAAGGTCGTCGATGAAGGCGCGGTTGCCCCGCAGCCACGCCGTCGGGGCCCCGTTTCTACGTTCGAGATCGACCACGACCTCGTCGATGCCAGCGATGTCCGAGGGCCGCGTGCTCATGGCGAAGCGCTGAAAGACCCCGAGGTCGAAGGGCGCGAGGGCGATCTCGGCGCTGATGCCCATGTCGACGCCTCCGCCGGCGCGCGCCGCGCGGGTGATGCGGATGTCGCGTGCCGCGAACGAGCCAAGCGATGCATCACCATGGTTGTCGAAGTGCTCGTGGATGAACGCGAGGATGCCCCGAATGTTGTCGGCCGAGACCGTGAAGGGAAAGGTAAAGGTCATCTGGTTGCCGCGCGGCTTGGGCATTTTCCACTTGCGCGCGACGCCTGGGTTGGCCGAGCGCCCCGCGACGATGGCCGGATAGATGGTGGAGAGCATCACCGTGGCCATCACGATGAGAATCGTCATGATGGACGAGAACGACGAGAAGTTGATGTCGGGTACGTCGGCCAGACCGTAGGCCGAGAGGATCGACAGCACCTTGACGACGAGCTGGCTGATCAAATAGCCGCCCATGCCGCCGATGATCGCGAACACCGCCGATTCGGCGAAGAAGAGCGCGCCCACGTCGGGCGGGGCGAGCCCGAGAGCGCTAAACGTAAAAATCTCGCGCTGGCGATCGACGATCGACCCCAAAAGTGAGCTGAAGATGATGAGGCCGCCCAGAAGCAAGGGGACGATCACCTCGAGAAATCCCGACCCCTGGAAGGCCGTCGTGAAAAAGAAACGTTGAGATCCCTGATCAGTGCTGGCGACGACGGGACCTTCGACGAGCTCGGCGAGCTCGCGCGCGTCGGCCTCGATGGCCGCGCCCGCCCTGGGGTAGAGGGTGATGAGGTTGTGCAGCACACCCAGCTTTTTCATCCCGTCGAATGTCGTGATGGCGGTGAGATCGGGCGAGCTGAAGAGAAAGCTCGACACGTCGAGCCCCTGCACGGCGCTCTTCAGGTTGGTGGCGTTGTCGCTGTGGGCTCCGCTGGCCGCGAAAGTCGCCTTGAAGTCGGGAGGCACCCCCTTCGACCCGTCGATGTTCTCGAGGCGTTTGAGCGCCGCGCTGTCGAAGATGCTCTCCACCCGGAACGCCTGTCCCCGAATCTGGACGAGCGAGCCGACCTCGGCCCCCAGTTTGTCGGCAAGAACGCGGGGGATGAGCAGGGGCGGGATGGATGGGGGCTCGGCCAAAAGTGGCGCGAAGATTGGGCCCAGGTGCTGCGCCTCGCCGGGATCGACGACCAGGATTCCATCGAGGAGCTGCGAGGCCTCGGTCTTGGGGTTGTAGGCCACGTTGATGACGTCGTCCTTCGATTCGTCCATCAGCGGGTCCTTGAAGGAAGCGCCGCGAACGAACACGTCGTAGCGGTCCGCGTAAAGCGCGGAAACCGCATCGCGCAGGCGATAGGGAATGTCCATGAACGAGGGCGTGTGAAATTCGATGCGCGGCTGACCGTGCGCGGCGCCCAGGTACGTCGTCACGACGCCCTGCGAAGAGCTGAACGAGGCAAACACCAGGATGGTGAACGTGAGCAACGCGACGGTGACCGCCGTCAAGAAAGTCTTGAGCGGGCGATTGCGCATACCGGAGATGCCGATGGCCACGGCGGCGAGCGCCGTTCCGCCCTCCGATTGCCCACCGTGGACTTTCGATGCCAGGCCCTGCAGCGCGCGGATCTCTTGCTTGAACCTATCCATCACCACGTAAATGACGAACGAGCTAAGCAGGATGATCACGAACGCCAAGAACACGATGATCGGCGCCGAGGCCAGCGAGAAGGCAGGGTGGCTGACGTACAGGATGCCGAACGTCAAAAGGAAGATCCCCACGAAGCCGGCGATCTGCCGGTAAATGGAGGTAAACCCGAACACCAGGCGCTCGATCGAGAAGGCGAAGGGAATGCATAGAAAGAGCAGAATGACGACCGCCTGAACCAGATCGTTGACGCTTTCGCGAAGCGGCTTTTGCACGCGGTGCCCGAGCACGTTGGCCACCGTTTCGTGTGCCGCCGCCAGGCGTATCCGGCCCTGGGCGCGCGCTTCGGCCGCATGCTCGAGGTGATCCACGGCGTCGGCCTGTAGCTTCTCGAGCTGCTTGTTGATGATGTTGCGCGATCGCAATGTCTTCAATCGTGCAAGGTTCAGGATCGCATAGTCGTGCGCGGCCTGACGATTCATGTCGAGCGAGATCATCGACCCGGGATCGAAGGGCAGACCCGTTCCACCGGGATCCTGAGGCGTCGACCCGAGTGTGTTGACGCCGTTGCCCACGAATTTGAAGGGGTAAGGTTGGTCCTGGTAAAAGACCTCCTTGTCGCGGTAGGCGAGCTCCAGCTTGAAACGCGGATCGCTGTCGGAGCGAGCGATCAGCCACCTTCCCACCGTTCCAAAGTTGTAGTCCATCGGATTGAGCGGGGTGAAAAAGGCTCCTCCGAATCCAAAATGCAGCGGCGCGCGCGATTCCTTGGATTTTTGCCAGACCGTGAACCGGTTGATGCCGCCGTTGGAATCGAACCCGATGGCATTGATGTGATCGGGCGTTTGTCCATAAGGATAGGTGGCGCCCACGCCGGGGGCGAAGACGTGCCCCGTGGGCCACGCACGGGCCATGATGATGTTGGGGCCCCCGATGTCGTAGCGCGGCTCGACCCCCGCGACGTCGTGGTTGAACTGGGCGAGGTACAAGAGCGCATCACGAGCTGGCGCCTGCACGTCTTCGGAGCCCTTGACCAGATCGTCGATCTCGAGCCCGTCGATGTCGTCGCCCGACGCCTTGGGCTCGAGCCGCGGCACTCGATCGATCGCGTTGAAGTCGGTCTTGGCCGGTAGGTGGGGCGCCTTGGCCAGCGCGCCCATGAAGCTCGTGAGCTCGGGTGCCAGCCCCGCGAGATCCGCCGGCTCGCGAACCGGCAATCCGTCGGCATCGAGCGAAGCCCCAATCGTTTGCAGCTGGAAGCCGGCGATGCCAAGACCGAGCGCGGTCATCGACGGTGCGCTTCGCTGGTGTGGCGTTGCCAGCGCATCGAAGCGAAACGCCACGCTCGAATCGGGGACCCACAGGTGAGCGAGGGCGTCCCTCTGCGGCACGGAGCGATAGACGTCGAGATACGCCTTGAGCTGCCTCGCGAACGTGCCGGGGGTCACTTCGACATTGCGCGACCAGGCATTGGCGCCGAAGGGCGAGAACATCCAGTGGGCCTCTGGCGAGCCAAAGTCGAAGTCGAAGTGCCCGGCAATGGCCTCGGTCGTGCTGCCGCCCGCCTTGAGTGCCGTCTCGAGCTCGCGAAACGATTCGCTCTCTTGCACCATCGTCGCAAAATGGCTTCTTCGGCTCTCGAGGTCGGAGCGAAGGTCGGCGACCAGGCCGGCGAAGCCTTCCGGATCGGTGATCGCCAGGGTGGCGAGCTGTCCGCGAAGGCCGTTGTAGCGGCCCTTGGCGAGGCGCATTTCCTTCTCTTGACCCGCGAGCTCTTCGAGTCTCGCGCGGAGCTGGGAGGCGTCTTCGTGGACGTCGCCGAGCTGCAACTTCTTTTCGATGGCCCGCCGGGCGAGCACGTTGGAGCGAAGATCGTAGCTGAGGTCGTTGACGCGGGCGACGAGCTTGCGCTTGGCCTGGATGTAGACGTCGAACTCGTCTTTTGATTTTCCGGTGACGAACGTGGCCGGGTCGAGCAGACCGAGCTCACGCCGGGGCTGGTCGACTTGCTTTTCGTAGAGGTCTCGCTGCAGCGTGGCGAGACTCTCGGCGTCGCCCTTCGTGGCGCGGTCGACGACATAATAAAAGTGGCGCGCGCCATCCTGCGCGGCGTAGTGGCTTCCGAAGAACACGGCATAGATGGAGCGCGTCACCGGCGCGTGCGCCAGGTTGGCGGCAACCTGGGCGAGCAGGGCCACATTGGCGGCCGAGCGCAGCTCGGGATCGAGGTCGGGAACCGCGCCAAATGTGTCCGTGGTGCCCGACAAAACGAGCGCCTGCGCTCTCTCGTCCGGATCGGCCGGCGCTCCGGGAGCCTCGATCTTGACCCACAAGTTGGCTGCCTCGACGGGCTGCCACGTCACCGCTACTTCGAGGCTTGCCTCGCGCGAGCCGTCCGCGGAGAGCAGGCCCGCTTCTTGGGCCGTCTTTCGATCGACGTAGACGCGCGGCACCCCCACGGGAAGAATCGTGAACTGCTGATCGATGAGCCACTGGCTCATGTGGTCGTTTCCAACCAGCACCACCGCCCGGGCGCCTTGATAAAAGACGACGTTCGGCTCGGGGCTGTCGATCTCCATGACGGCTATCGCTCCCTCGATGTGCTTGCCGTCGAGCGCAGCGAGCGAGCCGTCGCCCACATAAACGACAGGCCCCTTGACGGGCTTGCCCCACGTCGTCGGCGGAGCAATCCCATTAGGCGCCAGCGGGTACACCGGTCCCACCTCGGTTTCTCCAACCAGCAGCCGCGAGACCTTCGTCCGGGGAGACTCGGTGAAGAACGTCTGCCGGTGCACCTTCAGCCCCGCCGCCGTCAGCACCCCTTCGAGCTTACCCAGACATTGCGCATAGTCAGCGCTCCCCACCAAGCGGTTGTCGTGCTTCGCGAACTCCTCCATCACGGCGTCGTAAACACGATGCTCGCCCTCGGCCCTCGCCACCCCCCCGAGCAACGCCGTACAAAGAAAGAAGGGCCAACCGCCAAGGCGCCAAGCCCAGACGATTTTGTTTTTCAGAAAAGCAATGTTCCAGCGGAAAGCAGCGAGGAGGAACAAAATCCTTGGCGCCGTGGCGGTTCTCTCCCCCTCGTAGACGTGGGTGGAGCGACTATTCATCGTCGCCTCCGAGCGAAGAGCGTTCGAGGTGCACGTCCTTGGAGAGGGCGATCTTTTCGATCTGGCCGTTGGCAATCCACACCATGCGGTGGCTGACCTCGAGCATGTTGTGGTCGTGGGTAGCGCAGATGATGGTGACGCCGTCGTTGCGGTTGAGATCGCGCAAGATCCCGTGCACCTCTTTGCCCGAAGCAAAGTCGAGGTTGGCGGTCGGCTCGTCGCAGAGAAGCAGCGACGGCCGGTTGGCGAGCGCACGGGCGATGGCCACGCGCTGCTGCTGGCCGCCGGACATCTGCTTGGGGCGGTGCGACCAGCGGTCGCCGAGCCCGACGCGTGCGAGAAGGGCCATTCCCCGCTGCCGCGCCTCGTCGGAATGGACGCCCGCGAACGTCATCGGCAGCGTCACGTTCTCGAGCGCGGTCATGACGGTGTTGAGGTTGTAAGACTGGAAGATGTAACCAATCTTGCGGCAGCGCAGAAACGCGAGCTCGTGCGCATTGAGCTGCGCCATGTCGACCTCGTCGATGAAGACGCGACCCTCGGTGGGAGAGTCGAGGCCGCCCACCATGTTGAAGAACGTCGACTTGCCCGATCCCGATGGCCCCATCACGCAGATGTACTCGCCGCGCTGGATCTCGAGGTCGATGCCGCGAAGGGCGTGGGTGATCTCGGCGCCGCGCACATAGGTTTTTTTGACCCCGTGGGCACGCACGAGGATCGACGCTGCCGGCGTCATTCGGCCCTCATCGCATCCATCGGCGCCATGCGCGACGCCGACCACGACGGATAGATGGATGCGAGCGTGGAGAGGAAGACGCCGGTCACCACGCAGATGCTCCCGCTCGCCAGCACGCTCACCCAGGGAAAGTAGGCAAAGAGATAGCCGCCAAAAACGAAGGCGCATTTGATCGTGGTGAGCGCCGCGCCGATGAGCATCCCCACGACGCCGCCGGCCATTCCCTGAATGGCCGCTTCCATGAGCGACTGTTGCAAGATGAAGCCGTCGGTCGCCCCGAGGCACTTCATGGTGGCGATCTCGCGAAAGCGCTCGGTGATCGCCATCAACATGGCATTGGTGATGCCCACCATGCAGACCACGAACGATATGGTCATGAGAAACGCCTGCCGACCGCTGATGAGCGACGTGCGGGCCGTTCTGCCGGGCGGGAGTCGCTCGGCAATCGCTTTTTCGACGGCGAGCAGCTTGCTCTCGCGACCGACGTCGCGGGACACGGCGCGAAGCTCGGCGCGGGTGAAGGGACCGCCAAGAATCCGCACCACCGGATCGGCGTCGAGGCGCAGCATTTTTGCGTCAATGAGGGGGTCTTCGAGGTACGCCTCGTGCCAGGCGGCCCGGGCATCGTCGGCAAGGAGCCGCTCCTGTATCTGCTCGCGGGCCAGGCGGGCGCCCACTTGCTGGTGGACGGTCGCGATCACGGCCGGCGTGTCCCCGAAGCCATGCGCCGCGAGCGCCCT
>JBBSDY010000126.1:0-8379 GCA_038240245.1 Polyangiales bacterium | reverse complement strand
GTCGCGGGCCAGCGATTCGCGGTCGAAGCACGCGTTGCCTTCGACCTCGATGGCCTCGGAAAGGGCGCGTTGCCTGGCCGCAGCAGGGATCGGTGGCGCGGGCCCGGCTAGCGCGGGCTTTGCGAAGGTCAGCAGACAAGCCGCGGCCACGATCGTGGCGTGGATGATCGGGGGATGCACGCCGCGTGGCACCCTGGGCATCGTCGAGGATAAAGGGGTCGCGTCCCTGTCGGAAGGGGGCGCGACCGAAGGGGGGGCACTCGTCGATGGAGCCACCGAAGGCAGAACGACGGACGTGGCCTGCAATGATCTCGCGGGGGCCGCTTCGTTGCACCTTCTCGAGCCGACCAACGTCACGGACTGCGAGCTCATTCACTACCCTCTGGCGTTCATCGCCGGACAAGCCAACGTAGAGCAAGGTGACGTCGCGGTCGAGCTGGGGGGCACCGTGCGATCTTGGCCCATTGTTTCGCACCGCTTCAAGGCCCTGGTCATGCTGAGCCCAGGTTACAACCACGTGCGCTTTCAGCTCGATGGGGTAGCGAAGGATCTTCGCATCGTTTACCAGCCGCTCGAAAATCCAACCCACCTCGTCCGTCTCTTCTTGTACATGGGCTCGGACGGTACAGGGATGCTCGACACCCCACCCGGCGTGCCAAACTCCCTGGCCGACGCGATCGCCCGACTCAAGAACGACGGGCTCATGTGGCAGACATTTTTTGCCGAGGCCTTCCGGCGTTCGCGAGAGCGCCAGACGGGACAGACTGGCCTCGAAAAGAAGACCATCGTTCTCGAGCTGGGGAGCGACGCGCAGCCCGTCGTGCACCTCTTGCGACACGATACGATGACCCAGGCGGATCTCTGGAACCGCGACGACGGTCTGGCGGACTGGAATGACGTGGTTCGTCTCGTCAACCGGCAGACCGAATGGGACGCCGGCCAGTCGTTGCACATCGGATTTTCGCTCGTGTCCCATGTCGATCCCGCCACCATGGCCTACAAGGCGGGCGTGTGCCTGGGAGGCGGGGCGCCCGAGGGCGGCGGCGTCGGAATGTGCGAGGGCAGCAATCTCATCGCCCACTCACCGACGCTCGATGAGGTCGTCGCGCGCTTCAGCGACCCTGCGCCCGTCGACAACATGTACAACGTCGACGATAGCCAGGATCGCAAAACCCACTGGGCAGCGTACGCCACGACGCTCGGGTGCGGGTTCGAAGAAGGGCTGCAGGGACTTGGAGTTGCCCACGCCGCGACGGGGATCATGTCTTCCGACTGCGGGGCGATGAACCGATTTTTCATGGCGCTCGAGCCTCGCCCCGACCAAACGATTCTTCCCATTTCTCAGGGCATCGAGACCGGGCATTCCGAGACCGAGCAGATCGACTGGTTTCACCCCGATACGGTAGCTCTCTTCGAGGCAAGCCCGTTCGTTCAGTGACCCGGCGAAATCGAGCCTGCAAGGAAACTTTTTGCCCTGTCGATTGTGAATGAAGGGATGAGCGCGAAAGTCGATGAGCCGCGAGTCTAGCCTGGGACGTGCTTCGATGCGACGTGCAGGCCCGAGCTCGCCGTCCGATTCGGGCGGTGTCACGCCCCTAGGCGTCGTCATCGAGAGGCTCTACGACGTGCACAAGGGCGCGGTCTTTCGTCTTGCCCTTCGCTACGGGCGCGGCGACGTGGGATGGGCCGAAGACGTCACGCACGACGTTTTTCTCGATCTGTTCGAATTCGTCGGACAACTCGAAGACCAGCACGATCTCGGAGGATGGTTCTACCGGGTCACCACCAACCGCTGCCTCAACAAGCTCAAGCGGCAACACTGGATGGACCGGCCGGTGGTCCGCTATCTTTTGGGCCAGACGCACCGCGAATCGGCGGATCCCGAGCGCGTTGCGATCGCGAGAGGCGAGCTGCAGATCGCGTTCGACGCGGTCAACGCGCTGCCGCCCAAAGAGCGGGTGGTGTTCTTCATGGGGCACGTCGACGGCATCGACCAGGTTGGGATCGCTCGCGCGCTCGGATTTTCCAAAGGGTACGTGAGCAAATTGCTCGTGCGCGCGACGCGAGAGCTCGAGCGTGCGGGATGGCAGGTGAACGATGAACCGTAACCCGCTTCTTTCATCGCTACGCGAGGCAGACAGGATGCTGGGCAAGGTGCCGGTGCCCCATCGCCTGATGCAACGGCTTCGGTGGTCGGCGATGAGGAGATCGGCGGCACGCGCCGCCCACCAGCGAAGCCCACGGGCGCGGACCAAGGCCCTCTCGCCCGCGGCGATCGCCGCCGCATCGATCGGCGCCGTGCTGCTGATGTCGCTCGTCGTTTGGGTGACGCGTCGGTCGCCGGTAGATCCTTGCGTGTCCGTGCAGGGCAGCGGCGCGATGAGCCTTCACGGATCGTGCGCCGTCGATTTGTCCACGATGCGCATCGAGTCCGTCGGCACGGCGCAGATTCGCGAAACGAACGAGGGCGTGCGCCTTTTGGAGGGGACGGCTCTTTTCTCGGTGCTGCCCGTGGCCAAGGGCCATCCGCCCGTGCGCGTGTGGGTCGGCGACGTAACGATCGACGTGCTGGGCACGCGGTTTCGGGTTGCCCACACCGATTCGGGCGGATCGATTCAGCTCATCGAGGGAACCATCCGCTTCACCTTTCCCAACGGGGATATCTCGTTGATGCACGCCGGCGAAACGCTCTCCTGGGGGACTCAAGACCGCGAGTCTTCGTCCGTACGAGACGGGCACGCGGCGGCGCCGTCGCCGGGCGAGGCGGGATCGGCAACCCCCGGCAAGCAGGGATCTGCGCCGGGTCCGGACGCCGCGGCCGAGCGGAGACACGACGATCCGCTGATAGAATCCCTCCAGGAAGAAGGTGAGCCACCCTTGACGCCCGACGTGATGCGTCGCTTCGAAGCTCTACGACGAGAAGCACGCTACACCGAGACCGAGCTGCTTCGCCAGCAGCTCGAGCCAGTGAGCTTCGAGGTCGGAAACGCGTTGCAGCACCAGCGTGCGCCGGTCCAGCGGATCTGCGATCACTGGCGCTGGCACCTCGCCCACTTCCCGTCGGGCGTCTACAACGGCTCGATTGAGGACAAGATGACCCAGCTCTCGTGCGCCGGTCGCACCGGCGACTGAGCCGGGCCGTAGCTACCAGATCGTCTTCACCAGGCCGGTCTTGCGAATGCGTTCGTCGCGGGTCACCAGTGAAAGTCCCCCGTCCATGGCGGTTGCGGCGATGAGTCGATCGGCGGGATCATCGGGGAAGTCAGGCTGGAGCTGAACGGAGAGGGCGGCCACCGAAACGCTCAGATCGCGCACGAGCACACCCGTCGCCTCGACGATGAGACGCACCGACGCTTCGACCGTTCCGCTGGCTCGAACGCGCCCGCGGACGAAGAGCATCGCCATCTCCCACAGGGTGATCGAGGCAATCGCCAGCCCGCCGGATCGCGTCGCCGATCGAATCGCGTGTTTGGCGGGCGCGGTGAGGCGCCGGGGCTCGATGGCCAGCCAGAGCAGAACGTGCGTATCGAGCAAGATCATTCGAGCGCGCCCCACTTGCGCGGCTCGACCATGGGCGACTCGACGTCGCCGACGATCTCGAGGACATCCGCCAGACAGCCGAACACGTCGCGCGGCTCGTCGGTCGTGGGGACGATGCGGGCGATGGGCCGGCCACGCTTGGTGACCAGGATGGGCTCGCGCTTGGTTCGAACCTCTTCCATGAGGCGGAGGCAGCAGGCCTTGAACTGCCCGATCGGATAGGACTTCATGACCATGGTCATATCATTATGACCATGTTACCGCAAAAGGAACCACGTCGAGCCGCCGAGGGAGGGCTGCCGCGATGCGGGCTACCGATCAGTCGAACAAGTGACGCAGGAGCAGAGCCTTGACGTCGGTGGCGGCAAGGGTTCCCTGCGAATCTTCGAGAAGCGACGGCTCGCTGCTGATGAAGATGGGCCCGTCATCGTCGGCAGTGGGGCGTCCGTGCGAGCCCTTGACGAGCGAGGCATCGAGCGAGATGACATCGAGCAACATGCGAAAGCCCAGCGCCTTTTGCGCGAGCTTCTTGCCGACCTTGAGGGCAGCAAACCACAGCGTCGGATCGATGAAGAGCTCGACAGGGTCGTAGCCGGGCTTGCGGTGGATGTCGACGGTGCGTGCATAGTCGGGCGCCTTGTCGTCATCGAGCCAGAAGTAGTAGGAAAACCACCGGTCACTCTGGGAGATGGCGACGAGCTCCCCGGAGCGAGCATGGTCGAGCCCGTGTGCGGGCTTCTCGTCTGCGCCGAGAACGGCCTCGACCCCGCGCAGGCCCGCCACGAGCTTGCGAACCTCGTCGACGCGGTGCGCGTCGCGAACATAGATGTGGGCGACCTGGTGGTCGGCGACGGCAAACGCGTGCGAGCCACCCGCGTCGAGCTTCTCTTCGCCCAGCTCGAGGCGTACCTTCAAGAGCCCCGCCTCGCGCAATGCCCGGTTGATGTGTACCGCGCCGGAGACCTCGGTGATGGCGTACTCCGAGAGAACGACGACGCGCGCGCCCGCTCGCGTGACGTGCTCGATGAGCTCTCCGGCAACCTCGTCGACCTCGCGCACGTCCTCGCGGATGCGCTCGTGCCTGGGACCGAGCCTTTGCAGGTTGTAGTCGAGGTGGGGAAGGTACACGAGCGTGAGCGTGGGCTTCTTCTCGTCGAAGACCTTGCGCGCCGAGGCGGCGATCCAGCGACTGGACAAAATGTCGGCGCGCGGTCCCCAGAAGTGAAATAGCGGAAATTCGCCGAGCGCTCCGTTGAGCTCGTCACGCAGCTAGGGGGGCTCGGTGTAGATGTCCGGCAGCTTGCGGCCGTCGGCGGGGTAGATCGGGCGGGGCATCACCGCGAAATTCGCGGAGCTGTACATGTTGTACCACCAGAAGAGCTTCGCACAGGTGAACGAGGCGTCGCGTTGCCGGGCGGCCTCCCAGATTTTCTCGCCGGTGACCAGGGCGTTGGACTGCCGCCAGAGCCACACCTCGGCCAGATCGCGAAAGTACCAGCCGTTGCCCACCACCCCGTGCGACGAGGGTAGCTGTCCGGTCAAGAACGTCGACTGGACCGAGCATGTCACGGCCGGCGTGATGGTGCGCAGCGGGCGGCAGGCGCCCTGTTCGGCGAGACGCCGAAGGTTGGGAGCGTCGCGAAGGTGCTCCTTCGTCAAGCCGACGACGTCGAGCACCACGGTGGGACGCATGGGTCGCTACGAACGTACGACGGGAGACATGCCGCCGCGCAGGACCGAGTTGCCTTCGAAGAGCTGACGCTGGTCGATGGTGACTGGCTTGGTCAGATCCTCGGGCTTGAACTTGCCGCTCTGCGCGAAGAACGCGATGGGATTGTCCCACACGACTCTCTCGACATCGGCCGGGCCAATGCCCTCTTCGGCCATCAACGCAGCGGTCTTTGGAACCTTGAGGGGATCGCTCACCCCCCAGTCGGCCGCGCTGTTGATGATGATGCGACTCGTTCCGTACTTCTTGATGAGCGCGACCATGCGCACCTCGTCCATCTTGGTATTGGGATAGATGGAGTGACCGGCCCAGCAGCCGGTGTCGAGCACGAGCGGGAGCGTCTCTTCGGTGTTGTGATCGATGAGCGTGCGCTCCTCGGGGAACTTGAGCTCGCGGATGAGGGCGAGCGAGCGCTCGGTGCCGCGCTTCTTGTCGCGATGCGGCGTGTGAACGAGCACCGGCAGATCGAACTGTCGCGCGAGCTCGACTTGCTTGGCGAAGTATTTTTCTTCGGTCGGCGTCATGTCGTCGAACCCGACCTCGCCCACCGCGACCACGCCATCCTTGGGCAGGTAGCGCGGCAAAAGCTCGATCACGCCGTCGGCTATCTTGGGATCGTTGGCCTCTTTGGGGTTGAGAGCCAGCGTGCAAAGGTGATGGATGCCGAACTGGCTGGCCCGAAAGCGCTCCCAGCCGATGAGCGACAAGAAGTAGTCTTCGAACGACCCGACGTGGGTGCGAGGTTGCCCCAACCAGAATGCCGGCTCGACCAGCCCGGTGATGCCGGATTTCGCCATGGCCTCGTAGTCGTCGGTCGAGCGCGACGTCATGTGGATGTGGGGATCGAAGAGCCTCATGGCGCCATTCTTAGCACCATACGGCTGGTTGCGCGCGCAGCGTTCGGCGACCTACACTGGGGAACGTGCCGCGACGACGAAAATTGGCCGCGCTCGGGGTGTTGGGCCTGACGGCTCTTTTCGCGGTGGATTGCCAGTGGATCACCGGGGCCAGCGAGCGGACGTTCCAGGAGCGCCCACCATGCTCGCAGACGTCCGAATGCGCCACCGGCGAGGTTTGTTTTTTGGGGCTATGCAGCCGGCCCTGCACCAACGAGAAAATCTGTCCGGCGGGTACGCGGTGTCTTCACAGCGACACCTCGTCGGGATGTGTCGATTCCGAGCAAGCGAGCTGTGGCCCGATGCAGGCGTGCCCGATGGGCACCACCTGCGCCAGCGGTGAGTGCAGAGCCGTCTGCACCGCAGCCAGTGTCCCGTGTCTCGACGGTCAGGCGTGTCTCGGTAGCGTATGCATTGGCAACGATCCCTCCCACGATCCCGCGGCTGCGGTCGACGCCAGCACCAGCGCGATCGATGCCGCGCAGGTTGGCGCCGGCGGGAGCGCGGGAACGAACGGCGGCTCCGGGGGCAACTCCCTGGAGAGCGGAACGTTGGTCGACAGCAGCGCCGGCGGTGCAGGCATCGGGGGTAGCCGGATGGACAGCGGTCCGCCCGACGGGCCGGTCGATCCCTGCAAGAACGGAAAACGAGATGGCACCGAGACCGACATCGATTGCGGTGGCAACGCATGCCCCAAGTGCGATGATGGGCTGCGCTGCAAGAGCGACGGGGATTGTGAAGTTGCGCCGTGCGGGACCTTTGGCCTCTGCGGACCGCCGGCGTGGACTCTCCAGAACGCCTGCTACATCTTGCTCGTTCGAAACGGGGTGGTGGTCGAATCCGAATCGTCGCCGGAAAGCGTCGATTGCGATCCCAATCTGCCCGCACCGCGTCGAAGGGCAACCGATCGCATCCTGGTCTACGCGAGAAATCCACCTGGCCACTCCGTCGATGCCATCGTCGAGCCTCCTCCGGCGTACTGGTACGCGCGCTGCGCCGGAGCGCTGACGACACGCGCCCAGCTCTTGGCGGAGCTGAACAACTCGATGGCCTGGGAGATGGGCCCCGAGGTAGACTTCGCCTTTCCTTACTTCACGATGAGTAAGGCGTGCCCCACGGCGGCCGTTTACAGGTTCTAAACGAACGATGCAAGATGTCCCCGTCCAACCCGGTCAAGTCATCGCCGAGCGATACGTCGTCGAGCGCGTGCTCGGTGCGGGCGGTATGGGCGTCGTCGTCTCGGCAGTTCATCGGACGCTCGGCGAGCGCGTCGCCATCAAGTTCTTGCTCGAGCACTCCACCGCCGAGCCGCGGGTGGTGGAACGCTTCGTCCGTGAGGCTCGCGCCGCGGCACGTCTGCGCAGCGAGCACGTTGCGCGGGTCACCGACGTCGGCACGCTCGAGAGTGGCGCGCCTTACATGATCATGGAATTCTTGGAGGGCAACGACGCGGCGGCCGAAATTGCCGGGCGAGGTGGTTTGCCGATCGCGGAAGCGATCGACTACGTGCTGCAGGCTTGCGAGGGCCTCGCCGAGGCGCACTCGCTCGGTATCGTTCATCGCGATCTCAAGCCCGGTAACCTGTTTCTCACCTCGCGCCCCGGCGGGTTTCGAGTCGTCAAGGTCATCGACTTCGGCATCGCGAAGTCGACCGAGGCCGTCACGAATCTCACCACCACGTCGAGCACCATCGGCTCGCCCAAGTACATGTCCCCCGAGCAGATTCGGGATTCGAAGTCGGTCGACCAACGAAGCGACGTCTGGTCGATGGGAGTAACATGCTTCGAGCTACTCACCGGCGACGTTCCCTTTCAGTCTGACTCCATGCACGGAACCTTGGCCGGGATCGTGAGCGACGCACCCATTTTGCTGCGCCAGCTTCGCCCCGATGCGCCGGCCGAGCTCGAGGAAGCTCTCGGTCCCTGCTTCGAGAAGAATCGCGAGCACCGCTATGACAACGTCGCCGAGCTGGCGCGGGCGCTCGCCCCATTCGGCGATGCGCGAGCCGCGCAATACCTGCACAACATCGAAAGGGTGCTCGGCGCCGGACCGAGCCGTCCTCGCCCGCCCACGGTGGCCACCGTCCGCCGCAGCGATGCGCCCACGCACCTGGTGGCGCGACCGGGGCTCACCGTGCAAGCAACGATGCCCACCGATGGTTGGACCAAGAGCTCGCGCACTTCTCGAGTTGGGGCAGGCAGGGTGGTCGCCGGG
>JBBSDY010000125.1:0-8398 GCA_038240245.1 Polyangiales bacterium | reverse complement strand
GCGTCTTCGAGGCGCTCGCCCTCGATCCCCGCGCCATGGCCCTGGTGCCCCGTGACGCCTGCGAGCGACACGCCATGGTTCCCCTCTTCGGCTCGGGATCAGGGCTCCTTTTGGCCATGGTCGATCCCACCAACCTGGCAGGCATCTACGAGGCGGCGCTCTCTTCGGGGGTCGACGTCGAGCCCGCACTGGCCCCCGAGCGGTTGATTCGCTTCATCCTGGGGTGGAAGGTGCCAAGCAGCGCCCCCACGAGCATCCCGCCACCGGCGAGAGAGCTGGACGACGATGAAAAGCAGGCGCGCGAGCGCGTGGCCCAGGGCGCCCGCGACCGTTGGCTGCGCCACTTTGCAACGCGCAAAGCCATTCAGCTCGTGCGCGCGATGCCCGAGCTCGAAAACCTCCACCGCGGCGGCCACCTGAGCCGAACCGTCACCGAGCAGGACTTCGCCTGCATCGCCCGTTCGTTCGCCGGTATTTACGTGCTGGTCGTCGTTTTTCAGGGGCCGTTCGACGAGCTCAAGGCCAAGCACGCCGTGTCGCAGGCGCTGCCCGTCATCGAGTCGCTCGTTTTGGCGCTGCCCCCGCGCGACCCGCCTCCCTCGATAGCCGGAGCTCGGGCCGCCCGAAGACCTATCCTGCGCTGATCGTCTCTGCTAGAGGAACGGGGCTCGTCAAGGTCGGGCCCATCAAATGCCGTCCATCCAAGTAGTCGGGGCCACCAAGGCCTACGGTTCCAAGCGACTGTTCACAGAGGTCACGGTGAATTTCACCGAGCGCCGCCGCTATGGGCTCACCGGCCCCAACGGTGCCGGAAAAACGACCTTTCTCAAGATCTTGGCCGGCGAGATCGAACCCGATTCGGGCTCGGTCTCGCGACCCGAAAAGACCAGCGTGCTCAAGCAGGACCAGTACGCCTACGAGGAGCACCCCGCCCTGGCCGTCGTCGTGATGGGCAACACGCGACTCGCCGCCGCGATCGAGGAAAAAGAGTCGCTTTTGGCCAAGCCGAACCTGACCGACAAGGAGGGTGAGCGGCTGGGCGAGCTGGAAGGGACCATCGCCGAAGAAGATGGCTATACGGCCGAGTCCGACGCCGGCGAGCTTCTCGCGGGTCTGGGCATCCCCGAAGAAGAGCACGCCAAGCTCATGAAAGAGGTGCCGGGCGCGTACAAGCTGCGCGTCTTGCTCGCCCAGGCCCTGTTCGGCAACCCAGAAGCCTTGCTGCTCGACGAGCCCACCAACAACCTCGACATCGACGGAATTCGTTGGCTCGAAAAATTCTTGTCGAGCTACGAAGGCGTGCTCATCACGATTTCGCACGATCGTCACTTTCTCAACGAGATCTGCACGCACATTGCCGACATCGACTACGAGACGATCATCACCTACCCCGGCTCATATGACGACATGGTCATGGCCAAGAGCCAGGTGCGGGGCAAAGTCGAGCAAGAGAACGCCGAGCGCAAAAAGAAGATCGATCAGCTGAGCGACTTCGTGGCCAGGTTCGCAGCCGGCACGCGGGCTTCCCAGGTGCAGAGCCGCAAAAAGCAGATCGAAAAGCTCACCCTCGCCGATCTAAAAAAGTCGAACATCGAGCGACCGTTCATCCAGTTTTTGGTGAAAAAGCCATCCGGAAAACAGACGCTCACCATCGAAGGACTCACCAAGCGGTGGCCGACGGTCACCGTGTGCGAGCAATTCACCGCCCTGGTGACCAAGGGCGAGAAGATCGGCATCATCGGAAGAAGCGGCGTCGGCAAGACCACGCTGTGTCGCATGTTGCTCTCGGAGATTGCGCCCGACGGTGGCAAGCTGGTGTGGGGGCACCAAGCAACCGTGGGCTACCTCGCCCAGGACCATCGCGAGGGCATTGCCAACGGCACGAACGTGGCCGACTGGCTGCATTCCTTCGACGGCACCGCGGGCATTCAGGACATCCGCGGCCTCCTCGGCAAGATGCTCTTCAAGGGCGACGAGGGAAAGAAACCCACCGACGCGCTGTCGGGAGGCGAGGCCGTGCGGCTCATCTTCGCCAAGCTCATGCTCACCAAGGACAGCGTTCTCGTCCTCGACGAGCCGACCAACCACCTCGACCTCGAATCGATTGTGGCGCTCGGTGACGCTCTCAGTCGCTACGAGGGGACGGCCTTCGTGGTCACCCACGATCGCGATCTCGTCAGCTCGTTCGCGACGCGGCTCTTCGCGTTCACCGACAAGGGGCTGGTCGATTTCAAGGGAACGTACGACGAGTTCGCCGAGAAGAGCTCGTCCCCCGGACGCCGCTCGTAACTCCTCGCTTCAAAGCGCTTCGACGCTCTTCAGCATCTCGACGACGAACGCGATCCGCGGACGGATGAGCGTTCCTCTGCCCGCGCCCGGGCGCACGACGATACGCGGCTCATTCCCCCCGAAGAGCCCGGCGTTCAGCGGATCGTCGGTGAACACGTACTGATAGTTGTCGGCCATGGGAATGGTAGGAGTTGGGTCGGCGGCGGCGACGGCCGAAAACCCGAGAATGCACAGCGACCACGCGCACACGATCATCTTCGCCTACTCCGGCGCGCGAATGACCTGGCCGTTCAGGGTGAGATCGATCCAGCGCACCTGGGCCGAGCGGTGCGCCTCGGCCGAGAGCTTGAAGCCAACCTTGACGACGCGCGGCATCGACCTGGGAGCCGCCTGCGCGGGCGCGAACTCGGTCCACGCGGCTTTCTCGTCGGGTCGGGTGTAGGCGTGGAGCGTGTTGCCCTGACGTGTCAGGCGCAAGTCAGCGCCCGCAGCGTCGGTGGGAACGAATCCCCAGTTCTCGAGGCTGCCGTCGACCTCGCCGCCGAACTTGAATAGGTTCTTGCCATCGATCTGAATGCGCTCGACGTAGGCGGCTTCACCGCGCGGCGTCCGGGCATCGACCACGATGAGCTTCGCGGACACATTGCCCCGGCCAGAGAAATCACGGAATCGGCCGCGTAAATCGAAGTCGCCGTCGACCTTGACCGCCGCCGTTCGGGCGCCCACCGCGTCCCACGCTTTTTCGGCGTCGGCGATCTTGATCCACAGGCCCTCGGCCCCGCCCTTGACCTCGCGGTTGCCGTTCTGCGCTCCAAAGACGTTCCACGGGTGGCCGAGCTGGACGGCGGAGAAGTCGGCGCGGAAAGCAACCGGCGCCTTGTCGGAAAGGTCCGAGCCGGCAGACGGCTTCGCGTCGCTCGTCACGTCGCCGGAACTGGGCCCGGGCGTCGACGGCGCGGCGGGGGCGGAAGACGGCGCCCCCCCACAAGAAGGCGTCGCCAGAGCCAGCGCGACCATCGCCAACCGCAACCTGCCCGAGCAAAAGACACGATGGTGGCCGCTCATCCGCCGATCCTCGTCGATTCGGCAGACCGTCGCAAGGGCTACTATCTCTTGCGCGCCCGCAGCAACGAGCTGGTCCCGATGGCGATCGCAGCCACGATGACGATGGCAAAAATGGGGCCCATCCGCAGCAGCGAAAGAAGGCCCACGATCAGGCTTCGCACCAACAGAAGGAGCCCCGATGCCAGGCCGAGTCCGAATTTCAAGAAAAAGATCAGGCTGACGATCATGCCAGCCGAGCGAAGGAGCTTTGCCCCTTGCGTCGGGGAGCTTGCCACGGGCGCCGCCGATGCAGCTCTTTGCGCCGCACCGGGGGGGCCGGTCTCGTGGCCGGCCCGCTGCCCATCGTCGGACAAGGTCGCGTAAGCCTGGTTGATCTCCACCAGCTTTTGCGCGGCAAGCTCCTCGAGGGGATTGCCACGATGCTTGTCGGGATGGTAGCGGGCCACCTGCTCGCGGTAGGCCGCTCGAATCTGGTCCCTAGTGGCGCCCCGGCGAACCCCAAGAACTTCGTAGGGATCGAGCACCGAGGCTGCCATGGCCTCAACCTACCGCAGAAAGCGCATGGCTGCCGCAGCGGCTTTTTGCTCTATCGGGCCCATGGATATCATGTAGATTGTAATTTCCCATATGAGCGGCTCGCTGGCACCTGGAACCGTGGTTGCGGGGCGCTATCGCCTCGACCGCGTGCTCGGCCAAGGAGGCATGGGCGTCGTGTGGGCCGCAACTCACACCATCACGCGCCGAGGCGTGGCCATGAAGTTTCTCAGGGGGCCCGCCCACGCGCGACCCGAGATGAGACGCCGCTTCCTGCGAGAGGCCCGCGCCGCCGCCGCCGTTCAGCATCCGAGCGTCGTCGAGGTGCACGACGTGTTCGAGCTCGACGACGAGACGCCGGTCATGGTGATGGATCTCCTGGTCGGCGAAACACTCGGTCAGCGCATCGCCAGCCAGGGTCCGTTGTCCATCCATCACACGGCGTCGATCTTGCTCCCCGTCGTGTCCGCCGTGGGCACCGCCCACTCCCGTGGTGTCATGCACCGCGATCTCAAGCCAGAAAATATTTTCTTGGCGGAAAACGAAGAAGGCCAAACCGAGATCAAGGTCCTCGACTTTGGAATTGCCAAGCTCGCCAACCTCGAGGGCGACGGCGCCGCGCAGAGCCAGCTCACCGGAACCGGATCGATGCTCGGCACTCCCTGCTACTCGGCACCCGAGCAGCTCTTCGGCGAACGGGTCATCGATCACCGCGCCGATATCTGGGCTCTCGGGGTCGTCCTTTACGAGTGTCTGTCGAATCAGCTCCCCGTCTATGGCGAGAATCTCGGACAGATCCTGAAGATGTTGACGAGTGGCGAGATCCTTCCGCTCGAAAGGCTCGTCCCCGATCTGCCCGCAGATGTCATCACCCTCGTCGGCCGCATGTTATCGCGTCCTCTCGATCGACGGCCGACGGACATGCGCGAGGTTCTGGCCGTCTTGCAGCGTTATTCGAACCTGTCGGTCCGGACGTTCGGCGATGCGAAATCCCAGCCGCCCGCGCTCGACTCGCATCCGTCGGCTGGACAGGGTCGTCGCGCTCCCGTGCATACCCGAGAGAGCGATACGGTCGTCGCCTCCGCCATGAAGACGACGCCAGAGGCCGGGCTCGACACGGCCAGCCCTCATGCGGTGTCGCAAGATGCTTCGCCGCGATCCAAGAAGCTGGTCGTCCTGGCCGGAGCTGCCTTTGCCAGCGCGCTCGTCGCGGTGCTCGTTTGGCAGCTCGGTCGTTCGCGTGCCCACGACCAAGGGCCCGACCAGGCAACGCAGGTGGCAGCAGGCCCGACGGCGATCTCGGCGATTGCCGCCGAGAGCACAGCCGCGCCGATCCCGCCCCCCCCCACCGTGGCCATCCCCACCGCGCCCACGGTCGTCGCCGCAACCTCGGCGTCCATCGATCCCGCGGTGGCCCGCAAGACGACGCCTCCGATCCACCCGGGAACCGTGGCCAGGCCGGCTTCTGCAAAGCCCGACGCCGCCGCGCGCTCGCCGGAGGCCGATCCCTCCAAAGCTGCCACGCCGAAACGTCCCGGAGGCCTGATTGAAGACGTCCCGTTCTGAGCATCGACTGGACCCCGTCCGTCGATTCTTCGGTGCTCATGCAGTCGCTGCTCTCTCCCTGCTAGCGATCCCCGGCTCTGCTGCGGCACAAGTCGCGGTCCCGGGAGCGGAAGAACCTTCGAGCGATCTCAAGCTCGCCGAGGCTCGAACCGCGTTCAAGGAGGGCACCTCGCTCGCGCGGCAGTCACAGTGGGGCGAAGCGCTGCTCGCCTTCGAGCGGTCGTCCACGCTGCGACCGCACACGTTCACGACCTACAACATCGGCTACTGCGAGCGCGCTCTCGGCAGGTACACGCGTGCGCGCAAGCTCCTCGCCAAGGCCCTCGCTGAAAACGACGCCCGCGGCGGCACGGCGCTGTCGGCCGACGTGGTCAACGACGCCCGGAGATACCTGGGCGAAATGGACAAGCGCGTCGCGCGCGCCACGGTCACCCTCGAGCCCGCCGATGCTGCCGTGGCCGTCGATGGTCGTCCGCTCGAGGTGGTATCCGGCGACAGGACGCTCCCGGTGCTTTCCGCCGGCACCCGCGATCTCGACCCCGGTGAAGTCCCGCAGAGGGCGAGCTTCGAGCTGCTCGTCGATCCCGGCTCCCACGTCTTCACGGTGTCGCGCTCCGGATCGAACGACCTCGTCGTGGCCCGCACGTTCGCGGCGGGCACCACCTCGCCGCTCGATCTCAAGCTCGCCGTCAAGGCCGCCCCGCTCGAAGACAACCGCGTTGCGGCAAGTCCAGCGCCCACCTACGAAGCCCGCCCGAACAGGCTGCCCGGCTACATCTTGCTCGGCGTGGGTGCTGCCGGTCTCGCAGCCGGATCGATAACCGGCATCCTTGCCGTCCAGAGCAAGCACAAGCTCGACGAATCTTGCGGCGAGGCTGGCGCGCACTGTCCGCCGAGCCTCCAGTCCGAGCACGACAACCTCAACCGATGGGCCGACGTTTCGACAATCGCCTTTTCCGTTGGCGCGGGCGCGGTGGTCCTCAGCACGGTGCTCCTTCTGACCGGCGGCTCGAAAGCTTCCTCCGTCGGGTCCGGCGCAGCGTCGTCGACATCCGCCAGCCGGACGGGTACAAATGGGCTCGTGATCCACCCCGCGATTGGCTACGGCTCGGCCTTTTTGACTGGCTCGTTCTAGAAACCCATGTGGCGAGCCCTGGCGATCGCGTGCGCGATTCTTCCGTTCGGCTGCCGCCAGTTGCTGTCCTCGGATAGCTACCAATTCACCGGGGGCGAGGACGCCAGTGGCACGGACACCGGCGCAAGCGAGCAAGAAGCGGGAACCGGCGACGACGGCGCGCCGGGCTGCAAGCTGGCCCGTCCCCCCGAACGCAAATTCGTCACCGAGCTCGGCGGAACGACCGACCTCGTCTACGTGACACGCAACATGGAAATCGGCGAGACCACCGGCGACGACAATGTGCCGCGCTTTCTCAAGCTCGGTTACGATCTCGACAACCGTTGCGGCCCCGAGCGCGGGTGCAAGAACCCGCTCGACATGAACCCCGAGGCGCGCGCCGGCGTCAACGGCATCGACGACGCTCTCGGCCGCATGATCGCCAACATCCGGCCCATGTTCGGCACCGAGATCGTGAGCAGCGCCCTGGTCAACCAGGAGATGGCCGACGGTCAGCTTCCCCCGATGGCGCTGATCAGAATTCGCAATTACGACGGACTGCAGGACGACAACCACGTCGACGTCGACTGGTACTTTCCCGTGCTCGCCGACGGCGAGGGCGGCGCTCCCGCCGACGCCGGTTCGCCCGCCAAATGGGACGGCACCGACATCTGGCCCATCGAGGCAACTACGTTCGTGCAGGCCGGATCACCCGACGGCAAGACTCCCGGCGGCGCCTCGCTCGAACGAACGTCCACCGAGGCCTACGTGGCGAGCTACCGACTGGTGGCCAAGTTCCCCGAAGGGATTCCGTTTCGATTCTGGCTTTTCGGCGCACCGCTCTATTCTCCGGTGGTGACGGGCGATCTCTATCCCAACACGATGTCCAAGAAATTCGAGCTGCACAACGGTCTCATCACCGGACGATCCAGCATGCGCGACGTTCTCGCACTGATTCCGGTCATGACCCAGGCGCTCCCCAGCATGATCCCGCTCTGCACCGACAGCCCGCTCTACCCGGACATCAGCGACTTCATCTGCACTTACCCCGATCTGTCCTCGACCAGCAACGAGTCCGCGGATTGCGACATGATGTCCCTCGCGCTCGGATTCGACACCGTGACGGCGAAGGTGGGAAGCGTCGTGGTCGTCGCGCCTCCCCAGCCCCTGTGCCCCCCCGAGTTCGACCCGTCGAAGCGACCTTGCTTCCTTGCGCGGGATGGCGGCGCGGATCCCTGATCCGCACCGCTTCTCCCGATCCCCCCAAGATATCAAACGCGTTTCGGCTCGCCCTTGCCCTTGCGACCGGCCTCGGATGCGTCGTCGGTTTCTTCGGGATGCGGAGGCGGAATCGATTTTCCATTGGCCACCGTCTTGTCGTCCTTCATCGAGCTCACGGCCGCTTCTTTGCTGGGCATGTCGCCAACGTCGAGGGTGCACTCGCCGAAGATGACCTGCATCTTGCCGGTGGCGGGAGTCAGCTTGACCTCGAGCGACTTGGCGCGCACGACGGTCTTGTCCTTGACGGTACCCGAGAGCTGGACGACGTCGGCGTCGAACTCGCCAGCGAGCTCGCCCTGCGAGCTCATCTCGCCGACCTTCACCTTGCCGTGCACCGCACCCGTGGCGCTCACCTGCAGCGAGGGTGCGGTGACGTCGCCCTCGATCTTGCCCCGTACCACGATCGGGCAGCTCGAAGAGAGCGAGCCCTTGAACTGGGTGCCCTCCTCGACGAGGGTTTTCTTGCCGCCCGTATCCCCATTCTTGAGGTTGTCCATTTATTCTCTCCTGCCTTCGCCGTTGGTCTTCTTTGGTTGTAAAATCTTGACT
>JBBSDY010000124.1:0-8408 GCA_038240245.1 Polyangiales bacterium | reverse complement strand
GCCGCCGAAGCGATGCGAACACCCGCGTCCGCACCGCCGTGGGTGAATACTACCTTCGGCTCGCCGCGCGGGGCGCTTCTCCGGGGCGCGACCGCGATACGACCGAAGCTCGCCGCACGTTCGGCGAGATCGTCGAGTTCGCTCCCGAGGATCCCGGCGCTCGCCGGCGCCTGGGCGATCTGCTCCGTGCGCACGGCTGGTACGACGAGGCGCTGCGGCAATACGAGACGTTGGCGCGCCTTTCCCCCGACGACAGCTCGGTGCCCCTTTTGCTCGCTGCCGCAGCGCAGGGCATGGGCCGCACCGAAGAGGCGATCCGCTACACCGAAAAGGCAGCCGGCGTGGGAGCGCCCGATGGGAGCGCCATGTCGAAAACGTCGCGGTCGATGGCGAGCGCCTTTTTGGCGTGGGCGCGCGACGAGGCCAGCCGGGCGGGCCATCAAGACGAAGCCGACCGGCTCCGCGAGCGAGCACGCCGCCTTTCGCTCGACGCGGTGCCCGGTGGCCCCAGTGTCCGGCTCATCCTTACATGGTCGCATCCCGAGCTTCACCCCGAGCTCTGGTCGAACGCGCCCGGGACCCTGATGCCGGCGGCAGATGGCAATCCGTTGCTCGGCGTCGCCGAAACACAGCTTTCCGTTTCGGCCGGACCCTTCGTCGAGCTGCACCTCGAGCACGATGACGCCGAGCGCGCGGCGCGTCTGGGCGCCGAGGCGGCGCTCACCGCGATCATCGACGAAGGGACCGAGGGTGAGCGAATCATTCGGCTTCCCGTGTCGTTCGCTCGCGTCGGCGGCAAGGTGCTGGAGAAGCGGCGCTTCCGTCTCGACGGGGCGGCCCTTCGGGAAGAAGCGGTGCTCTGATGCAACAGCTTCGCCGCAACCTGTCGGTGATCCTCGCCGTTGTCTTCTCGGTGGCGATGGTGGCGTTCTTGGTGACCCGACTCGGGCGGGCCACCGGCCGCGCCTCACGCGTGACGATAGGCGAGATCGAGGCAGTGCACCCGGATGTTCGCATCGGGTCTCGCGACGTGCGAGGGATCGCGCGCTTTTCGACGGGCGATCTCGTGGCCACTGGACCCGACGGGCGCGGGCGCGTTCGGCTCGACGATGGAACGACGCTCGTCGTCGATCGTTCCACGAGCCTCTTCGTGACCCCCGCCGGTGTCACGCTCGAGGCGGGCCGCATCTTCGTGCAGGGAGGCGTTGCCGCGCGAACCGAGGTCGTTGCGGGCCCGACCGCTACCATCGTGTCGAGCAGTGCGCTCGCCTTCGCACGAAACGGCGCCGACGTTCGTATCTACTGCGCCAACGGCGAGGCCGTCGTCCGCGCCGCGAGCAAGCAAGAACGTGTGCGCGGCGGCGAAACGGCGACGGCGAGTGCGAGGGGGCTCACCGTGGCGCCCGAGAAAGCATTCGACGACTGGACGGGCGGGATGGCCAAGCCGTGGGGCGCGGGCGGACGACCGCGCGGCGCCATCGGAGAGCTCTGGGGCCGGCTTTCGTCGCCGACCGATGAAGCTGGATCCCCCCTGGCGATCCGATCGCACGAGGTCGACGCGCGCATCGACGGTGAAGCCGCGATCACCCGCGTGGTGACCACCTACTTCAACGGCGGAAGCTTCCCGGTGCGGGGGGACTTTCGAATGGCGATCCCCGAAGGCGGAATCGTCTCGCGCTTTGCCTTGCAGCGTGGCGACGCTACCGAAGAAGGCGCGGTCTTTGCCGGGCGTGAAGGGGACGACGCCTCGTTGCCCCGGCTCGAATGGGCGGGCGCCGGATGGGTGCGCGGCGCCGTTCCTTCCATCGGAGCGGGCGACACGGTCGCGGTGATCGTCGAATACGTTCAATGGCTCCCGGCGCGCGCGGGCAAGATGACCTACCGCTACCCGATGGTCGCCGACGGCGCGCCGCCCCTGGTGGGGGAGCTGCGCGTGCGTGTCGACGCGACGCAGGCGCACCCGCGCTCGATCGCGGTGGGCTCGGGAGCCCACGTCGATGGCGGCGTGGTCGAGCTGCGCCGGGCCGACGTTCGACCCGAGGCCGATCTGGTGATCGATCTCGAGGTTCCCGCTCTCGCGCCCGATCATGCCGTCGCCTACGTAGCGCCGCCGGGTCCGGCCGACAGCGGGAGCGATCCCTATGTGCTGGTGCGGACCGAGGTGCCCGAAGAAGCGCAGAGCCCCGGCGTGATGCTGGCGATCGTGCTCGACACGTCATGGAGCATGGCGCCCGCCTTGCTCGACGCCGAGCGCGCGCTCGTCGAGTCGCTCGTCGCGGGTTTGGGCGCGCGCGATCGCGTCGTCGTGTTGGCGGCCGATCAACACGTGCATCCCGTCGGACCCGGAGGCCTGGCCCCCGTCGATGAGCCGCGTCGCAAGGCCATTCGCGAGGGGCTCGCCACACTTCGTGCAGGAGGAGCCACCGACTTCGGCTCCGCGCTCGAGCATGCGGCCGACGCGCTGCCTTCCGATGCAAGCGGCGCCATGGTCGTCTATGTGGGCGACGGATGGCCCACCGTCGGCGATCTCGATTTCGAAGCCGTGCGCGCGCGGCTCGCCCGTCGTGCCGGCGGGATCCCCCGGCTCGGTGCCGTGGCGGTGGGTCCCGTTTCTAACCGGTTTGGCCTCGCCGCCCTGGTCCGAGGATCAGGACCCGTCATCGAGATCGCCGATCGTGCCGACGCGGCCGCGGCCGCGGTGACGCTTCTGGCCGGCGCGCTCGAGCCCGCCGTCGACGGCGTCGAGGTCGACATGGGTCCCACGATCGACCGCGTCTATCCGCGAGGTGCGCACTCCGTTTCCGCTCACGAAACGGCCTTCGCTGTGGGTCGTCTGAGAGGTGCGCTGCCCGAGACGGTTCTTCTTCGGTACCGCCAGAAGGGTCGCATCGTCGAGCGGACACAGCGCCTCGAATTGGGTCGCGCCATCAAGCCGAGCGACGTACGTCGCAGGTGGGCCGCCGCGCGAATCGAAGACATTGTCCTTCGCGGCGAATCCGTGGAAGGCGCGACCGACATCGCCTTGCGCGCGCAGCTTTTGAGCCCCTGGACGGGCTGGTACGTGGGTGGCGCAGGGAGCGTCGCGGCAACTCCGATGAGCGCGCGCGTGCTCGATCTGTCGCTACCGGGCGTGGCCTGGGCGGCGCGGCTGGCCACACCACCGACGCACACCGGCGCGCTCCTCGAGCCCACCGAGCCACCCAAAAAGGCGAGCGACGACGACTTTCATGCGATGGTCGAGATCTACGCCAAAAGAACCATCGAGCAGGCCATGCCGGGAGTCCGCCGGTGTCGCGACACCCGTGCCACGGTGCGCCCCGAGATCAGCGGCACGCTGCGGGTTCGGCTGACCCTCGACGGCGCCGGTCATGCCTCGCACGTCATCGTGCAGGCCCTGCGGGCCATCGACGACGATGGACCGCTCGATCGCTGCGTGCAGACTCTCATCGAGTCGACGCCATTCTTCGACAGCGGCGCCAAGACCCAGGTCAACATCCAGCACGATCTGGTGTTGCCCCCCGCGCGCGGAACCGAGCGCCGCAAGTGCTCGGCTACCTCGTTTCTCCCGCTCCCCCTGCGGCGGGGGATCTGGCGCGAGCGCCTGAAGAATGCAGCGGCGCTCGACGTCTACATCAAGGCCAAACAAGGTTGCGAGCTATCGATGTGGGCTGACCAGCGCGCGCTCCTCGAGCTCCTGCTGGAAATGGTCGACGACGGCGCATCGCGCATCCAGCTCGCGGCCAGGCTCGAAGAAAATGGGGAAAGCGACGCGGCCACGCACCTGCGAAGAGCCGCGGTGAGCCGCGCGCGGACCACCGCCGAGCTCGATCAGGTGCGCACAGCGCTGGTGGGCGAAGAGCCTCGTCCCGGTATCGTCTTCGAGAAGCAGCTCAAGGCAGCCGGCACCAATGACGATCGGCTCGCCGTCGTCCGTCGTTTCCTCAAGCTCTCACCCCACGATGGCTCGCTGCGCCGAGCGCTTTTCGCCCTGCTCGAGGCCGTCGGGCACAAGGATGCCCTGTTGCAAGCGGTGGTCGACGCGCGCGACGATCCCTTCGCCGCTGCCGGGTTGCTCGCCGACGGCGCATCTGCCTTGCGTCGGATGGGCCGGGACGAAGACGGGCAGCGCGCCTTTGGAGAGCTGGTCGAGCGCGCGCCCAACGATCCCTACGCGCGCGCCTACGTGGGCGACCGACTGCGCGACGAGGGTTTGTTCGACGAGGCGACGGCCGCCTACGAGGCGCTGACGTCGTTGCTTCCCAGTAGCCCGGCCGCGATGCTGCGTCTCGCGCTTGCCCACGCGGGAGCCGGGCGCCTCGACGTGGCGACGCGCGTCCTCGATCGCGTCGCGCAGACCGGAGGTCGCGCTGACGACACGCAGCTCGGTGAGCTCGCGGCGATGACCGCGGCTGCACTGCTCGCCGACGCCCGCGCCCGAACGCCCGCTTCTGCTGCCCTGCTCGATCGCCGCGCGCTCGAGCTTCCGCTCCCCGACGTGGCCGGCTATGTGCTGGTCCGCGCACCGGTGGCGAGCTTGCTCGAGGCGCACGCGCTGCACAAGGACGCCAAGGACGAAGCGCCACTCGACTGGTCCGCCCCCTCGGTGGGGCTCTTTGCCACCCGGATCGAGCGCGGCAACGACGCTCTCCGTTTGCGCCTGCGTCGCACGCCGGACTTCGGATCGCAGCGTCCGGCCACCGTCCGCGTGCAGATGCTTCTCTTCGACGAGGATCGCGCGCAGACGCGCTTCGTCGAAAAAGACGTCGAGGTCGAAGCTGGCGGCAAGGTGATCGAAATACGCTTCGAGGGAGGCAAGATCCTATGAATGCGACGCCCGACGAAGTTGCCTTCGCGCGTACGGAAGACGGCCGTCGCCCGTGGCTTCGCGCCGGCGTGCTGTTCGGAGGCGCGCTGGCCTGGTCGACGGCGGTTTTCGGCGGCGTGGCCGAGCACGATCTGTGGACAGGCGGCAGCGCCGGCTTCGGTTTGACGCTGGTCCTCGTCATCGTGTGGGTACTTTCGGTTCGCTCCGTCTATCGCTCACCCATTCGCAGCGTGGGCCGGCTCATCCGTCGTGCCTCAGCCACGCTCGTCCTGGGAATCCTGCTCTGGGTGATCTTCGTCTTCATCACGCTGGTCGTCTGTGAGCGATCCGCTTCGGGCGCCATGCTGGTCCTCGGCTTTTTCGGGATGCTCACGATTTTCATCGTGGTCGGCCTTCTGTCCAGGGGGCGCGCGCCTCGGCGCGAGCCCGCCATTCGCGCCGTTCGTGCGCTGGCGTGGCTCACGGTTCTGTTGGTGAGCGTGACTGCGCTGCTGCCTCCGCTCGCCGAGGCCATGGCCCGGCGAGGGCGACGAGGCGCTTCTGTCTCTCCCACGGCAGACGTCACCGATATGGGCGACGAATAGAGCCAGCCTCGCTTGCTCGCGGGTCGCAACGCTCGCGGTACGACGAAAGTCCGGCCTGCTCCCGTAAAATTCACGGCATACACACCCGATCCTTCGATGCAGCTCGGGGCACGCGACAGAGCCAACCTGGTGCGGTGTGCCTTACTGGCCGCCGCGGTGATGTGGTGCGGGCTGCCGCTGGCTGCGCACGCCGATACACCCCAGGCAGCCTCGTGCCCTGCCGACACCACCGAATCCGACGACATTCGCGAGACCTACGACGCTGCCGGGCACCTGACGCACCAGCTACGCCTTTTGAAGAGTCGCGTGGTAGCCGAGGTGTCCGTCACGTACGACGCGGCAGGGCACCCCACGGTGCGCACCGAGGTCGCCATTGGCCACACGTATATCGTTCGAACCACGTGGCGAGGCGACGACATCGTCGAGAGCGCGTGCGAGGCGGATGGCGTCGTGGCGTCCCGCGTCGCGTACGACTATGCCGGGCGTAAGGTCCTTGCGAAGCACGAGTCAACCTCGGGCGTTGCGACGAGCACGACGGAGTATCACTACGATGCCTCGGGCCAGCTCGTGCTCACCGAAACCCGAGCCGGCAGCGGCGAGCTCACCGCGCGTACGGCATCGACCCACGCTCCACGTTCGACGCCGATCTACATCACCGCGACGGCAGGTGGCGGTTACCAGAGCGATACCCGGCTCATCGATGCCAGCGGAGGCCTCGGTTTTCACCGCAAGCCGGCGGCCGAGCACTATCGGAGCGATCCACTGGAGGTCGCGCTCGACGGGGCGCTGCGCATCAACCGCGCCAACGGAGTGACGGCGACCGATCAGACGACGGTCCGCCTCGGCATCGACTACAATCTGGTGCTCCCTCGGACGACGCTCTTTACGTTCATCGCCACCGAGCGCAACTTGCCGGCGAACCTGAAGGTGAACCTCGAAGAGGCCTTTCTCGGCATCAAGGTCGACCTCATTCCGCGCACCGACTGGGTGCTCGATCTCAGCTTTGCGCCCGTCTGGAATTTTCGGTCGATTCGGTCGCCGGCTCCCGCTGTCGTGCCGGGAGCACCAGCGACGATCGATGAGGTCACGTCGACCCTGCGCGGCTCGTTTCGACTGCGCGCCATGTACCGACCCGCCCACTACGCGCTGTCGGAGACGTTCGAGTTTTTGCCGTACCTGTTCGGAGACATCAACGTGCCCGAGCCCGGCGTCTGGGATCGAGCCATCTTTCGGAGCACGACGGCGGTGCAGGTCGATTTTTCGCCAACCGTTGCGTTCCGGCAAGAAGTGAAATACACGCGCGATCTGTCGATGCGCGCACAGGCGACGTGCCCCGACTCGAACAATCCACTGTGCCTTGGTTACGCCGTGGCCACGATCACGTCGCTAACGTTGAAGCTCGAGCTCTAACTTTCACCGAGCGTCGCCGCCGACCGCGAGCCTCGCACGCCACGGTCTCGACCCCGGCCCTTATTGGCTACCTTCCTCATCCGACAAGAAGAGCGACCTCAAGCGACCCGACGATAGTCATGGTGTAGACCGCCGAGGACCTCCGAGATGCCAGCGGGCGCGCGCTCCGTGGGCGAGGAGACCCCATGCCCGGCGGCGATGAAGTCAACGTGGTAGAGTCGTGACGATGGCGCCCGATGTGACCGCTGACTGTTCGGAAATTGTCCGGAAGCTGAGGCCGGCGCTCGAGGGCGACAAGGCGGTCGGTTGGCGGTTCTTTTTGGGTCGGCAGCCAAAGGACGTCAGCGTGCGACGAGCGATATCGATGCGACGAGCGATATCGACGTCGGCGTGGTGCCAGTTGTGGACGATTGGGTTCTCCGCGACGAGCTAGAGCTCGCGTGCGCGTTGACTCGCGCAGTCGGGCGACAAGTCGACCTGGTGCGGCTCGATCAGGCATCTGTGGTTCTGCGTTGGGAGGTGGCCTTGGCGCACGTTCCGATTCTTGCGGCATCCTCGAGCGATCTTCCTCGCTTCCTGACGGCTGCCGCACTCGACCACGCGGAGATGTCCTACCTGTTGGCGGGCGCAACAAACACGTCTTCTCAAGCGGTTGCCCACGGGCAGAGCCCAACGGAGTGAGCGAGTGACAGACGCGACGGTCATTCTTCGCAAGCTCATCACTCTTCGCGACTACGTCGATCGTGCGCGCCAGAGACGGCCGGAATCGGCAGAGTCGCTTCGCAATGATCTCCTTCTGCAGGATGCGTTGTCGATGACGGTGCTCATTGCCATCCAAGAGGCCATCGACATCTCCTTCCACATCGTCGTGGACGAAGGTTGGGGCCTTCCTGCGACTTACGCCGAAGGCTTCGATCTGCTCGCGACACATGGTCTCATCGAGCCCGATACAGCAAGAGCGCTATCAGGCATGGCGGCGCTCAGCAATCGGCTCGCGCATGGCTACGCGTCGGTTAACCACGAACGATTGTGGGGCGAGTTGCCGAACGGACTCGAAGCTCTGGGGCGTCTCATCGAAGCGGTCGCGCTATTCGTCGAAAGGCAACAACAAGGCGCTTGATCCTTCACTCGAGCTGAGATCGAGCCATCATTGGGCTCGCCTGGCGTCCACGGAGAGCGAGGTGGAATCTTCCAGCGGCGGGGAAGACCCGCGCTTCTTGAGCACACACACCCCCGCCTTCATTGTGCGACAAAGAACGATCTTCCTGGCTGCGCACAGGCCAACGGCGAATGGCTCGTGGACCAAAATCCGGCGAGTACGTCACTGCCTGACGGCGACGAGGACAACCCGCAACCTCAGTTGGGCGCACCCCAAGCGGTTAGGAGCTAGGTATGCAGGCAACACGGCGACACGCGCTTTTGACGTTTCTCTTTGGCTCCGGCTACGTTGGGCTGCGCTCACTCGCAACCGGGATTCCGATCTCCATTCTGGCCAATCCGCGCCGTGCGCTGGCTGATGGCGCAAGTTGTCCACCTCCGGGGATGGGACAGTTCCTGATTCTGAGCACATCGGAAAAGGGGGATCCGAT